>RFJL01000044.1 GCA_003695435.1 Candidatus Woesearchaeota archaeon | reverse complement strand
CCTTCAATAGGGATCACTGCGAGGAGATCGCTGTCAAGGGATACTTGTGGTCCTCTTGCCATTGATCCGTCGTTGTAAATTGAAATGTATTGAGCTGCGTTGAGTGTGACGTCGGTAACTGTTCCTGTTACTTCGCTGAGTCGTGCTTCTAAGTGTGTTGGGCGAAGTGGTTCATCTTTTCCATTACGTCGGAAGAGGTTAAGGAATTTCTTCAGTCCTCTTGCGAAGTAGCTTTTATGATCTGTTGAGATAGCTGAAACAGGTTCCAGTTGTTTTTCTAATTGCTGTCTTTCTTCTTGTGTGTATGCGTCTTCTGGACGGGTACTTGCTTGAGCGCTATCTGTAACGGGAACATAAGTTGAAGACCCTGTTATTGCAGTGGTTGCTCCAGTTACAGCGTTCCAATGAAGAGGATCTTTTCCTTCTGCGATTGCAGGATCTTGTGGAGTTCCTAAAGGTGCAGGAATATGTCTAGGAGAATCCCAATTAAGGAGTTCATCTTGAAGAAGAGGGCTTGTATTTTCAGGAGAGGTTATTTCTGATGTTGTGCGCGTTAGCGCATCTGCTTGGGTTGCATCTGTTAACATAGTTGGAGAAGTAATTACGTTTGGTTGTGTAACTGTGCTTACTGCATCTGCAAGGGTAGTGAGTTCTGTGCTTGCAGTGTTTGGTTCTGCGTTACGTTGTTGTAGTTCGTTAAGTACAGCTGCTGAAAGGTAGATTCCTATTGTGATGTCATCTTCTTCTGCGTTGAGTTGTCCTTCGTATGCTTGAATAAAGCCAGGAAGTGTGACCGGTTGTGGTGCTTGTTGTGTTTGTGCTGTTACTGCATTTTCTTGAGTGGTGTTCTTTGCATAAGACGCTATAATTGCATCAGTGAGTGGTGTAGGTGCACTTGTTTGTGTAGGTGCAGAGATTCCAAGTGCTGCAAGTCTTTGCTCTATGCTTGTGATAGTTAATGGTGCAGCACTTTGTGTAGTGTGTTGAGAATAGTTTTTTGGTTCGGGTAAGAGTGAAGGATCGTCCTCAATAAGAGTGGGTTTCTCTGCTTCTTGGTTTCCTTTTTGATTTTTCTGATGTTCAATTCTTTGTCTTGTAGGGCGTTCATCTGCGCATTGCACAAGAGTTCCAAGAGTGTTCCTACTTCCAGGAAGTTTGTCGCTTAAGTTTAGCTGAGTGAGAGGGGCGTTATTTTTTGCATCACTCATACTCCTATAACAATTAGCAATCCCTGTGAATTGTAGATCACAGTATCCTGCATCTGTTTCTGGAAAAATAGGATTATCAGGGATGCGAAAAAGGTTGATTGCTCGTTGTCCTGGAATTGCGGGAAGTTTGATAGTTTGGATTTCTCCTATACCATATTTGTTGAGAAGTTGTTCGCATTCTTGGTCTTGTGCGAGTGCAGATTGTGTTGATGCAAGTGCTGTGCTTGCAAGAAATGTTGAGAGTTTTTTTGAATGGTCCATGGTTCTTGGTAATCTCTTACTTATTGACTAGTGCAAGTTCAGATTCAGCAAGTTTAGTGCTGATCTGTCTAGTCCTTCCACCCCTTTCCCTACTCACATATGCTCCCCATATATAAAGCTTTTGATTATTTGTTATTCCGAAGTAGTGACTTGTGAGATTTTTTTGTTAAATTCAACAACAAGCCCCCTACAACCCCTCGTAACTGCCCTCCAGCAAAAAAACCTCTTACCCGTTCAACCGCCCTTCAAGCTCAAAACAACCCCCTCTAGAAATAAATACGAATTCCTACGTTACTCTACATACACGTATTTACGCATCTTAAAACGCATACGTAGTGTGTCTTACGCATATGTAACACAACCACCAAGACTTCAAAACATTCAAAAATAAAACATAACAAGAAAACACACAAAGAAGCAGAATTTATAAATAACAAGAAATCCCCCGGCTCCAACCCTCTAAAAATGGCACATCAAGTTATCGCTAATGAAAACTGGAAACGCGATGTTTTCCGTGAAGATTCTCTTGCAGATGTTGTGCGTTTAGCACTTAATCAAATGATTGTTCGCAACGGTTCAGTGCCAAAAACACTTTTAGCAAAAGCAGGCATTCGCGCACTTCCACTCATTGAACGTGCAATTCGCAGATCTTCACTTCCCTACGACATCAAAGAACAACTCATCGGCGAGCCTTCAAACCCCCTATATGGTTGCGCAGATGTGACATACTATCGCTGGCCAGACCTTGAAGAACACAACCAAATACCTCCAGAAAATTGCTTCCTCGCACACATCAGATACTGGGAAATGAAACACAATGAGATGGTCTATGTTGAAGCAGTAGTTAAGAAATCAAATGGTGGAATGGAACAAGAAAACCGCGGCGCACTTCTAAATGATAGTCAACTCTTCACGTTGCGCAATTCTGAAAACCCCAAACGCGACGCTGCAATGTATGCTGTTGAGAAGAGAAAACTCATTGATAGCACGTTCTTCAAGTAAAAAATAGATTCAAAATCTCTCCTTTTTAGAAACTCAGATTAAAAATAAGCCCTGGGCGAGAATTGAACTCGCGACCTCCGCATTACCAATGCGACGCTATACCACTAAGCCACCAGGGCACAAGTGAAATTCTCGCAACGCCATTTATAAAGGTTTTTATGCGATAAGCACTCAAAAAGGGACGATCAACAACTAGAAGTCCTTTCTCTCCCTGATAAGCACTCTTAGCTTTGAGCGTATTTTGTATAAGTGATCAAAAATGATCTTTTGAAACTTATGAGAAGCCTCCTTGTCTAAGTAATGAACAACAATGCGCAGCTCTTGTTTTTCTCCAAAATCCAGAGTTGCAAGGATTTTAATCAAATCACTTCTTGAAAACAACCCCGTTTTTTGAGAAATGGTTAAGGTGAAGAGAAAAGAATCTTTTCGTAAGACCTCTTTTCTAAGCGATCCACGTATTCTGCGATCATGTTTTCTTGCTTCGCGTAGGATCTGTTTAAATGCTTTTTTTACTTCTGTTTTTGTTTCTTTCATCGTATCCGTTTTGCGTTAAAACGCACCTTCATAAATACGCGCGCCAATACGCGCATTTCCGCACTATGAGGATGTGGGGGGAGGGATTCGAACCCTCGAACCCATAAGGGACAGGATTTCTAAGACCTCGCCACACGACGAGGTGTCCACGTTTAAAGGTCGCTTAAGTCCTGCGCATTTGACCAGACTTTGCTACCCCCACAAGGAGTTTATTTTTAAAGCGCCCGTTTAGTTTAAAAATATTTGTACAATTTATACAAGCAAGCACATGGTTTTTTCTAAACGCCTCGAATTCCTTTATGCACCCCTTCAAAACAGTGATTTTTACCCTGATGGCGTTGTTGATGAGTATCGCTACGCACAGTCATCTCCTCGTGTGCTCTACCTTCTCAAAGAAGTCAACCACCACCCAGAAGACAGAAAAGTTGAAGGGCCTTTTGATCTTAGAGAATTTCTACGTGAACACATAGAGTGGTATGCAAGTAAAGACAAGGCGTTTAGGATGTGGCGCAATGCATCCAAGTATTTGTACGGCATATTCCATGGTTTTCCCCCCTTTGCGCACGTGGATTCGCTTCCATCTCAACAACTTGCAGACATTCTTCGTCAAGTTGCTTTTGTGAATGTGAAGAAAAGTGCAGGAAGCGCTAAGAGTTATTGGCCTGACGTGTATAAAGAAGGCACTTCTTCACAAGCTTTGTGGCCCAAGCAGGTTCACTTGTTTGACCCAGACATCATACTGTGCGGAGGTACGTTTAGTATTGCCGAGCAACTGATCCCTCAGAAAAGTCAAGAACAAGTAGGTCCCTTGTCATTTTTTGTTGATAAGTGGGAACGAGTTTATGTGGATTTTTATCACCCTGCTACGTGGCACAAAGCAAGAGAACTAATCTATGATGAGTTACGTGTGTGCATGCAAAGAGTTTCTCAATTCATACGCTCATCCGAGTAAGGTTAAGATAAGCGCGTACTTGATCTCGTAGGAAATTCATATCTGCTTTTACTTCTGCTGCGAAATCTTGTGTTTCTTTTTTGTAGATCCACTTATCATAAACTGCGCGAATAAAGAATTGCCAAGGAGTTGCTTCCCATTTCCCCTCCCAATCAGTAATAAGGTATCCTTTAATGGAAAAAAAGAGCGTTCCTTTGTGCATTTTTAGTTTTTTTCCGTCGAGGTTTACTTCAACATCTTTAACATTTTTTGCATCAAAAACGATTTTCAGCTTCTTTGCAACATAGTCTGTTTGTTCTTTTTGAATTTCAAGAACGATTTGTATGTCCTTTCCATCTTCGTGAACGATTTCTTTGTTGACTTTTTCGTTCTTACCATAATTTTTTGTTCGTGCGAAGTCATCAACAAGGCGGTAGAGTTCTTTGAAGTCAAAGATACCTTCATACGTTAAGTTTACTGATCCGAGTTCGCGTGTTTCACTCACTTTTAAATCCCTCTGGGTTGTACCCTGTTTGTCCTAGTAATTTTTTTATTTGTTCTTGTACGTGGAGCATTCTGTATTTAAAGGGATCTGCAACGGTGACGATAAGGTCTTTTTTCTTAAGATGATAGATGTAGAAGTTAAAGAGTTTTGCTGCAATACCTTGAGTGTATTTTCCTTGCCAATCGGCTTGAATACTCCAATTCATTTTGAATTCAACCCTTCCATAATCCATTTTTCTTTTCTTGCCATCTACTACCACTTCCTTTTGCACCCAATCCCACACATGAAAGGACATTCCGACCTTGTACAAAAGAAGATCCGTTGCTTTAATAGTGAATTCCCACTCAATCTCTTTTTCAATTCCTACACCGCTTTTTTTGTGTTTATGTACTTTTTCCGCAACATCCCAATCAGAAAATTCTTTGAAAATATAGCTTTGAATTTTATCCCAATCAAAGGGTCCTGTGTAGCGAACAGTACTAAAACTACCGCTACCTGCAGGAATTGTGATCATAACAAGAAGAAAGGGCAAAAAGAGTATTTAAATGTTGATACGGTTTAAGTAATGTGAAAATAAGCTATGAAAAAATTGAAAGAAAATTTAATACTTCATCAAGACTTCCACGTCTTCTCCGAAGATTTCTTTGAGATCTTCAAAAACTGCTTGTTTGATGAAGACTCGTTTAGGAAGTGGTTTCGTCAAGTCTTTTTCTAATTCTTCAAGGGATGCTTTTACAAGCCCGGATATTCCGCCTTCTTCTGTTATTTTTGCTTTTGAGACTTCTTTTTCTGGTGCGTCTATGTCGCGTATGACATATGCGTGGTCTTCAAGAAGGATGACTTCTCCGTATTTGTTACCTGCGTATTTGACGCGGATTTTTGTTCGTTCTAGTTCTTCTCCTCGTTTTCGTTGAATGTATTCTACGAGGTGGCGTATGAATTCGCGTCCGTCTTTGTTGTACTTTGCAATGTCGTGTTTGTTGAGCTTTCCTTGTTCAAATTCTTTTTTTGCTTTGATGAGTTCTGAGAGGATGCGTTTGTATTTTTGAGGAATTTTTCCTGTGCTTACAAGTACTTCATCAAAAAGCGTTTCTACTTTGTCTTCGGGTATTCTCTCAACTCCTTCAAGATTGAGTGTATCTCTAACCGCAGTTATTGCTGCTTCGTACGTGTGGAGAACGCTTTCTGCTGCTTTTTTCTCTTCAATTTGTTCAAAGAGTTTTTTGATTCTTGCAAGATAGTCTTCTGCTTTTGTAAGAAGATCATCTACTTCTTTTCCAGTGATTTCTTTGATCTCTCCGTGTTCTAATCCTTTGTAGTAGTCACGAATTTCTTGCATGATGTTAACGTATTTTTTTTCAAGGAGACCTTCTTTAACGAAGATATCCTCCATAAGTTTGATGGTTTCTTTGGGTGTTGGTGGTGCTATACCGTAGAGCATGAGTGCTGCTTGTGTTGGTGTGAGCGTTGACCAGTACAGATCTGCTTCTACGAGTCCTCGCAGTTTGTGTTTGATGCGAGAAATCATTTGTTCTCCTGAACTCATGAAGAGGTCAATTGCTTCTTGGGATGGTTTGATTTTTCCCATTCTGAGCAATTGTTTCCATGGCATGAACATTCCGCGATCATAAAGCGGTACGCCGTCACGTAAAATAGTGAAGATAACGGGGTTTGCTTCTTTGACAGAGTCCCAGAATTCTGTAAGAATGTAGACTTGGATGTTAAGCTTGTTTCTAATTCCTGTAAGCTCTCCTGCTTCAACTCCCATTCCGTGAATGATTGCTCGTAGTTTGTCTTTGAGCTCCATCAACGTCATTTTCTTAACGTCTGTGTCGTCGACGATGATGGCAACGTCAATGTCTGAGGTGTGTGTTGCTTCTCCTCTGGTGAGTGATCCGAAAAGTACGTAAGAGACAATGTACTTTTCGAACTTCTTAATTGCCATGGATTTGTGGATTTCTCCTATTTTGAGCGCTGCAAGCATTCCTTTGTCGTAAAGTGGTGCTGCTAGTGCGAACATTTGAAGAATGTCAAGTTTTCCGTCGTAGAGTGATTGCCAGAGTTCTGAGAGGAGGATTGATTCTGCGTGTAGGTTTTTGTTAATGTCTTGAGCGATTTGTTCATTGATGGTCATGAGTTTTTCTTTAAGCTCAAGTTTTGACATTTTTTGAGAATCTTGATCGTCAACGAGGACAATGAGTTTCATTGATTCTTTTGGAATGGGTTTTCCTGATGCGTCCATAGGAGGTATTTCTTTTCCGTCAGGTCCTATGGTTCCTCTGGGGAATGGTAGGAGTCCTATGCCGAGAATATAGTCAGAGAATTTTTTTGTGCATTCTTTGACGAATTTGTCAAGGTCTTTTTTGTTTTTTGCAATGCGCTCTTGTTCTGATTGTGGTAAGCGCTTGATCATCTCTTCTGAGAGTTTATCAAGATCAATTTGTTGTGTTTGTTGTTCTTTTGCTGTTGTTTGTTTTACTTGTTTTTTCGTCATGGTCTTTTAGTAGTGTTTTTCTAAAAATGTTCTTAAACAATTCTTAGGATTTTTATACGTGTTTTGGTGGGTTTTGATGGGTTTTTTGTTGGGGGTTCTCTTAATCCCGCAGATGTGGTTTTTAAATCTACACAAGTTACTCTACCGCTCTTCATTTATAAATAAAATGGTAGGTGAGTGATGAAAAGTGAGACATTACTATCAGTTTTTAGCAAGAGTTTTTGGCTAGTTTTTTAGATAGGTTGAAGACGTTGAAGAGATTAGAAACCTTGAAGACGTTAAACGCCTTTCTAGATGACCAGAAGAATATCTTAATTCATTGCTTTAATAAGAAGGATGCGTGAAAACGCGATGTAAGGCAAGAAGAGAAGCAGTCCGAAAATCATTCCAGCAAGGTTGTTAAGAGAGTATATTGAAGGGAGTACTGCGTAGTTGAGTAAGAGTCCGACTATGATAATCACAACGAGCTCCCCTGCTATGTGTTTAATGCCTTTTGTTCCAAAGAACACTGCTTTTTTGATGTCCTGCCATGTTTTTCCTCTTTGGGTGAAGGAGAGTATTGCAAAGTACCACAGCACACCTAGACTAATGTTAAATACGCCAAGTACTAGTTCCGGTCTGATAACGGGGTTGAGACTAAATGAGCTCGTAAGCAGTGTTTTCGCAGCTGCAAGTGCGAGGATAAAGAACAAGCCAAAAGTGATGAAGGTCTTATTGATGAAGGTTGCAAGATAGGCTCGTAGTTGAATTCTTTTGAAGAGTTTTTGGGACTGGTACCAGGAGAGTCCTTGTAGGAATGCGAAGATAATTGCCATGGAGAGTATGCTTAGCACGATTCTTATGAGGACTTGGTTGAAGGATTCTTGTATTTGTGCATCTCTCCAAAGAGCATCAAAGTTAGGAAGTTGTTCTATGTTGTTAAGAAGACCTCCTGTGAGTTCTTGCATGCGAGTAAACAGCGTGATGATGTGATCATAAAGCTGTGTTACAAGGACAAACGTTACACCGATGAAGAGGAATAAGAAGAGTAAGTCTAAAAGGAGAATGGAGAAAAATCTAAGTGGATGTTTTTTTACTGCCTTCCATGAGGCTTCAACATTTTTTTCCACATTTTTGAAGATGTTCATTGTAGTCTGCAAATGTCGTCTCCCTCACAACTCACTCTCTTCACGTAGGTGACACCCTTGACAGTTACAGGTAAACCAGTTACGAGTTCTCTATATTGCGCGCCATCTTTTTCTGATTTCCAGCTACTTGGGAGGGGTACGCAAACACCTGTTTTCTCTTGTACACCTCCGTGATCATCAGGTATCTTCTCAACACAGGTTTTCCTGCACACATTTTCAAAGCACATTCCTTGAAGTCCGCATTGAGTGAAATTGTCTTTTCCTTCACAGGGATTAGTGATTTGCTCGGCACTTCCGGTGTCAACTTTTGGATTCGAAGCAATAGATAATAAGAGGACGTATTTTCTTGGTTGTGTTTTTTTCTCCAACTGTAGTTGGAAGTTCTCCGCATTGTTATTTTTAATGCAAGTGTCAAGATTAGGTGTGGGAGTAGTGCACAGAGGAACTTGGAGGGGAAATCCCGACCCGTCTGCGAACTGAACGGTTACTTTTTGAACGCTGTTTGCTCCGAATACTCCTGCATCTTTTAAGTTGAGTGTGAGGATGGGGTTGGTTCTTGCAGCGGTGGAAACCGTAAACGTGAATGCGGGAAACCCGCTTGGAATGAGGTTTTCAAAACTGAGTACTTGTACTTGGTCATCTCCTGAAAGTCCGCTTACACTAAACCCTCCAGCAGAAGGTCTCGTCGCTGTGAGTATTTTGGTTGATTCTGATTGTATGAGTTTGTTTTCTTGTGATAATCCTCCCGAACATCTTACCTTGAACGTTTCGTATCGTTGTTGTCGGTTACCATCATCAGTGATCGTTCCTGATCTGCGCCATCCGTTAAGACCATCTTGGAACGCGTCGTAAAGCGTGATTTGTGCTTTCCACGTGCGCTCTGATGCATCGCATTCTCCTGTTTGCTTTGATTCTTGTTTGAAGACGATGTAAGTGCTATCTGATTTTAACGTGCCTTGAGTGCTCTGTACTGCTGCTGCGGGAATGGAGAGTGTTTTTCCTAAGATGGAACAGACATAATTAGCTCCTCGAAGAACGCACGGTGTGAACGCCACTCCTGAGAGTTCATCTGTGACACCATTACTGCCTAGAGTCTCGCGTGTGTACGTTCCCGCTTTGAAACGTGTTTTGAGTGTGCTTCCATCTGCTTTGATTTCAATGATACCATCAGATGGGAAATACGTGCAGGCTTCAACAGACGGTCTTATGACTAATCCATCTTGTACAACTTCGCAAGTACCTCCGCTTCCTGCGGTGAACATTTCAGGCGTTATTTTGAAGGGGGGAGTGTTTGGCCAGTCAAAGGTGTTATAGAAACTTATGTGATGTACTTGGCGTCCGTTGAGTCGTTTCACAGCAGTTTCTCCAAGAGGTGGCCAGACTTGTCTTCCCTTATCGTTAAAGACAAGCACTTCTAAATATTTGGTATATTTACAGTCCTGTACGCAGTTCGTCTCGGGAACTTCGGGAACGTTGAGTGCAACGTCAATATTGAATATTTCTGAGTCTCCCGTGTTAAATTGGTCTTGGAGGGTTTCAATGTTTTTGATCGTTGCAGTATTGTCAGAGCCAAAGTCTACTGCGCATTTGAAAGTTCCTGTAAGCGTATCAAGCTTACAAAAGGAAGGTGCTCCTCCAACATCTCTAATATCTACTTCGTTGCAGCCTGAAAGTGCGCTTGGATTTCCAGGGTTTGCTCCTCCTGGTATTGCTTGATTGTTCTTGGTTGGTGCCCAGCACACTCTTACTTTGTCATAGCGCACCCAGCTCTCAACCGGCTGAATAATGTGTCCAGTACAGGCTGTTCTGCTTGCTTTTGTGGCAAGTCCTTTGCACGTATCATCATCAGGGTAGCCGAGTTGTCGGTATTGTTGCACATCATCTCCTACTCCGCTTGCGCAGTCTCCTTGAGGTGAACAGACAAGTTCTATGCGATAGTTGATATCTGTTCCTGCAAAGACGGAGTAACCAATGTTATACACGTAGCGAGGTTTGCCATTAGCGTCGTAGTTTTGGAACCTTCTTGTTGCAGGTGCTATGAGCGTAGTGGTGTTAATATCAAGTTCAAGGTCTGTGCTAAACACGTTAAAGAGATCCTCAGGGAAGTTTCCTGTAAATGCCCAGACACAGGCTGCGTTTGCAAGGTTTTGCGTGCTGAATTGATTGGTAAAGATGTTGTCCTCTCCGTAGCGCTCAGCGGTTCGTGAGAGCATTTGACTATTCGCATCAGCAATTGATGCAAAGAGAGCTCCAAAACCACCTTTTCCTCCTTCAATGCCTTTGTAGGTATTAACAAAGCAGGAGATTGCTTCAAAGAGTAAGTCACAGATGTATTGTGAGACAATTGCTTCACATTGTCCTGAACTGCCATCTCCTGTGATGAGAATGGATTGGAAACACATTTGCAACATAGTCATAACTCTGATCCACAGTTTGAGATAGGAAAGAATTCCTGAAATGCACAGAGTCATAATGGATTGGACAAAGGACCCTGCTGGCTGTAGAACATATTTTCTATCTGGGGTGTTGAGTTTTGAGCGAACCTCTTCATATGCTTGTTGGATGAGCTTATTGTTTGGCTTTCCTGCGGATCCGCCCACCACTTTCACTCCTGCATTTTGAAGATCGTTTGCAAATGCTTCGGGAACTCCTGACGTACTTCCATCTCCCGTACTACTCTCACTAAGGAATGCGTCTTTAAGGTTGATGGAACTATCTTTTATGAAGTAGTCTCCTCCGCTCACTTTAATCGCGCCATCCAAGGAGAGATCTTGTGCATTTTCAAGGTTGAATTGTTTCTTGATGTATCCTCGGTACACTGCGACGAGTTCTCCGTCTTCGTAGTCTATGTAGTAGTAGACTTCTTTTGTTTGCAGTCCAAGATCTGAAGACTTCTCATCATCATAGACGATGCCTTTTGGTGAGGCAAAGCGGTCTCCTTTTGTGTCTGCCTGGCAGATTCCTGCAATGCCGTTGACAAAATTGGAAGGACCGCATCCAGGTGCATCAGGATCTGCAAGACAATAAGATAGTTTAAGAGGGTCAACTAAGGGAGCTGCGGGTTTGGTTTCTGAGAGGTATTCTGCTTGACAGCACTGCGCTGTGTACGGGTGTCCTCCTGCAGTTTTGCTCAGACCACCAATCCAGGGAAGAAACCCAGGGGTTGTTTCATAATAACAACTTACCGCACTCTCACCTGCGTTGTCAGCGTTCTTCTTGAAGTTATTTCTGTAAGTGAATTGTTCTTTTATGACTTCGTTGCTCACACCAATGCCTTGACAAGAGGATTTGATCTGGTTGAAATCCTCAGGAACATTACCTGCTGTGATGGTACGATCAGCAGTGACGCTTGGCGCTCCTACAGGAGATTTTCGCTTAATGTACTCTTGTAGTGAAGGTACAGGTGGACAGATCATCCTATCACAAAACCACCTGTTTGCAGTTGTCATTTGTGCAAGTCGTTGTTTTGCTTTTGCGCAACGCTCACAAGCACCTTGATCTTGCACATCATCAAATACTTCTTTACATACTCCTTGTTCTGCTGCGCGCTCAAGTGTGGAAACACCTAAAGACGCCTTAATGATGTTTTTAACACCTCCACTATACTTACATTGGAATCGCTCAATGATATTCTGACCTAGCGTTGCTGCAAAGGTGACGCCACAAGAGATGTAAATGATCTGTGCAATCTTTGCAATGGGTTTGTATATTCCTTCAAGAATACTAATGGAATCGTTGAGGAATTGCACCGATGCTTTTAGGAAGTCGCGAGGGATTTTATCAGGATTAATGCGCTCATCAATAATCACGCTTACGGGAATGCATGCTTTTTGTATTTTTGATCCTGCAAGTCCTGCTTCAAAGTCTTGTGAACCTAATTGATTTGAGGAGTATGCGATTTCAAGTTGAAGTTTCATCTTGATACATCCAGCATCTACTGCACCTCCTCCTGCTAACGCGCCGCATTGTCCTTTGCGATGATTAGAAATGTTTTCTTCTTGATCGCGTATCGTAACGTTACTTCCACTTGGAAGGTTGCGCGGAGTAATACCTATCGTTACTGATCCTCTGGTTTTATCTGTTGATTGTACAAGTAAAGGTGCGCTGATCCAGTCTTCTGGTTGGTCAAATTGAGTGCGTTCTGAGAGTCCAAGGGGTGCAGGGGAAACCTGAACAGTACTGATCTTTCCAGGTTGCCCTCCGCCTATCCACGTAAGGTTATACACAAAGCCAAGTGTTGCCACTCCTTCAAGAATTTCTCTTGAATTAAGACTTGTGGGGAATGGTCCTTCAACAGAAACAGACCAATCGCTGCCTTCAGAACAACTTGCATATTTAATAACTCCTGAGAGGGGTTCTGATCGCTGACCCGCAGGGTCAATAGCAAGTAAAGTAACCGTGGTATCAATACCATCAGAAGGAAGGCCTAGAAGATCAAGAGGGAGACTTACTTGTACTCCTCCTGATGATCCTAGAGATGCTTCAAATAATCTACAACTCTCAACGGAGTCAATTTCAGGATAACGAGCAGCTGCCTCCTCCCATTCTTTTACGCCATCTCCATCAACATCTTCATCATCGCAAAAAATAGGCTCGTCAGGAGAACTAATCTTTCCTGAAAACTTTGCTCGTAGTAAATTGACAGGAATTACAAACGATCCGTTCTCATCGGTTTCCACAACGGAAACTGCTTGGTCTAGTTGAGTTACTGCTGGTCCTAAAAACGCGTAGACCGTTGCAGGACCATCTACTTTTCCTTCTATTTCAATATCAGGTATGGATGTTGGTGACTCTTGTGCTTCAAGTTCCGCGCTTGTTGCAGGGGTGATGAAGCGGGGAGGTGATTCATCAAAGATGACCTGTCCGTTAAATGATTGCGATCTTCCTGCGCGATCTGCAAAAGTGATGGTGTACTCGTTCCTTCCTTCGGTGAGAGGGCCTATGCGCAATTTGAACCCTTGGTAATTAACAGATTCTATTATTTGTGAACAATCAGAGCAAGGCTCGGGAAAGGATATTGCAGGTGCGGGTTCTACTGCTTCTCCTCCTTTTTGTGTGCGTTGCCTTGCCGCAGGGGATTCTGCTCCAATGTTTTGATATTCGTCATAAGCGGCAACTGAGTAAATGTACTCTGAATCTGTTGAGACTTGATTGTCCACGTATTCTGTTGTCGTTGTTGTTGCTATGATTCTTTTTTCTTTTATTCCTACATCTTCTCGATAGATGACGTATCCTTGTGCATCATCAACGGGATCCCACGTGAGCTCTATGCTATTTGGTCCAAGTGCTTTTGTGTCCAAATCAAGCGGAGCAGGAGGCCCTTCTTGATCATCAAGGTAGTTGATAGTCCACGAGACCTTGATGATATCTGAAGTGTCTGTGATATTCCCTTCAAGATCAAGGTATGGCTGCGTGGTGAAATTTGCAAGGGTAACGTCAACAACGGGGTCTTGTGTATCTGCAATTGCATTAAACGTAATCGTTGCAGGTTGATCTTCAAGTATTGATGTTGATTCAATGCGAATTTCTGTTGTCTTTGTGGTGGAAAGCGTAATTGCGCGGAAATTAAAGGACCCGTCTTCTGCTGCTTTTGCAGTTCTTTTGTGAATGCCCTCAACGAAGACACGAACAATTGATCCAGGTGTTGTTGTTCCTTTTACGTCGAGAAACAAGCTTGGATGTGCAACGAGTCCTTGCTCGTCAATAGTTGGTGTTTCAAGAGTGATGCCATGTGGCTTGGGGGTGGTTGTTTTGAATGTGGAAATGGTTGAATTTGCACAGTTGTTAAATTCATCGCAAGCAACAATACGGTATTGATACGTAGTATCTTGTTCAAGGTTTCTTAGAATGACTTGTCCTTGTGTGCTAAGGTTTGTGCTCTGCTCACTTTGCGAGAGGTCTTCTCTGCCAAAGAGTACTTCTCCTGTTGTGGGAACATCTGTTGACCAGGTAATGAGTGTTGTTGTTCCAACAACAGTAACTTCTCCTGGTATGAGGTGAATTTGTCTGTAATGCTCTCCAAGTGTTGTTACGCTTACACTTGCACGAGGCCCTTCATTTCCTGATGTGTCAACTGCGGCTACTTCATACGTGTAAGGCGTATCAAAACCTATTTGAGCGTCGGTATAACTTGTCGTCTTGACTGTTGTTAGAAGGTTGCCGTTGCGATACACTGCGTAGTGGCGTAGGTCACTATCAGTTGGTGCTTGCCAATCCAGAAGAACTTGACCTGGTTGAACTTGTGCTTCGAGTGCTGTGATCGGGCCTGGAGGAATGGCATCAGGAGGTGGTGCTGAGACGAAGTTATAGGTTCCCACGCTTGGAAGACGCGTGCTTTCAACACCGTCAGTTGCTTCAATATAATAGTAGTATGTTGTGCTTGGCGTGAGGTTGGAAAGCGTGATGATGTGTTGTGTTCCTGTTGATTGAGGTGATGAGAGACCTGGTGGTTGGGCTACTCCGTACTTTACCGTTGCTGTTGCACTAGCATCTGTTGTGAACTGTAGTTGTGCTTGTCCTGCGCTCACATCAACGGTTCCTGGAACGTGATTGATGGAAAGAGCAAGTGCCATCTCTGCTGGCCACGCTGTGATAAGCGCTATGAACCAAATACAAATGATAGCTGTTTTATTATCTCTCATGGTTTAAAGGTGTGTTTGATGTATTGATTATTTGTCTTATTGTTGAGGAAATCAAAGACTCTTATTAAATCCTCGTCACTGTTTGTGGGTTTTGGTGAGATTTCAAATGCTTGAAGCTCTAAGTACTGTGCGCTAAGAGCGGTGCTAAGTTCTGGTGTGAAATTGCCGAAGAACCCCCCTACAAAGACATCATTTTGATCAAAGAGGTAAATGGAAAGATCATAGGTGATGCCATCATCGAAGATAAGATCAATGGTGTTGTTCGTGTTGAACCTTCCAGTGCCATCAATTTGCAAGAAGACGGAATGCGGTGTGGGTTCTTGAGTCTCAAGAGTAATAACTGCTCGTTCTCCTGGTTGTAAGAAGCGAGGAATGGTTGTTCCAAGAGCATAGTTGATCTCATCAGTTCTTATCTTACGAATATCTACGGGAACTTTTGCAAGTGGGTAGAGGTCAAGGTAGAGCTCATCGCCGTAAAGCTGTGCTGATGCTGGAAGATAACCTTCTCTTTCTGCAAGAATTACACCGCCAAAACATCCTTGAGGAAGCGTGGTGTCTAGTCTATACGTTCCAACTGCAGGTTTTGTTTGTCCTAAGTTACAAGATTCTTCAAGACAAATGTACGTCATGTTCACCTTGTCAAGAGGAATGTGGTAAATAGCATCGCGTGCGAAAAGGTGTACTTCATCTCCGATTCTTTGAGAAGGGTCACAAAACCCTGGCTCAGCTGTTGAAGGTTCGTAATAGGGCTCAACACGAGAGGTCTTATCAGGCTCATTGCCTTTAATGAGTACGGGAAGTGCGAATTTGAAGACTTGGCCTTGTCCATTGTTTGCAGTGGGGTCATTAAGCGTGATGAGAATAGGGTATTGAATGTCGTAGTTGAAAAAGTAATAGTTAATGGAAAGAAAGCTGAGCAGTTTGTACGTGATGTCTTTTTGTATGGGTTGTAAGACTCCGTTCTTGCTCGGACGTGCAACGAAGTTCATACCCCAATCTGGTTTGTACTGTACAGAGACTTTAATATTGGAATAATCATAAACAGGATCGTTGGGATGTTCTTGCTTAGGGTCAAGACGGTAATGAAAATACGCATAGGCGTCTTCAGGTGCATCTTCTTTTGGCCAAAAAGAGTAACTGCGCAAGATCTCATCAGCGTCTCTTGTCTCTGCTGATGAGGAAAACCCGCTTAGCGGAAATGGAAGTGTTGAAGAATCTTTGAAGATCACGTTGTCAGGAACGGTTTCTATGTTCTCAAAAAGACCGCGGTACTTTTCATACTTGCGTTCATCTTCTAGGAAGGGAAGGTAGTTTGTTCCCACTACGCGTACACCAGGATATACTGCTGCGAGGATGTCTTGTAAGTTTTCTCGTATCTCCCAAGTAAACCAGCGCTTAGGTGAGCGTAACAGAGTAAAGTCTGAGAACGGAAACTGATCCGTTGGCATAAGAGCTGCGATATCAATAGTAAAGGTTTCAAACCAGCTCTGCTCAGCAGAACCCTTTGCAATATCAACTGCAAGATTGTATAGTCTAAGAAGAGGAACAGGAATGGACACGGTGAATGCTTGTCTTGACGTCGTCTCATTTCCTCCACGTGGAGTAATATCAACAAGGTAGTTTAGCTGAACAGTAACGTCTTCTCGGTTAAGCGCCACTACTGCTTGTTTTACTGACTTTTCTTCTATCACATATTCATCTCTAAATGCTGAGAAGTTTTGCAAGCATGAATCGATGTTCTTAACAATGTAGCCTTCAATCTCTGCTTCTACTTGTGTCTGCGTTGGGTATCGTGTCTTTCCTTCATAATACCAATAAGGAACTCGTAGTGCGATGTCGCGTGGAACGCCAGGATTTTCCACCAAGTACAGCGCAGGGTTAAGATCGATTCGTTGAGGCAGCGTGACATACCCTCCTTGATTTGCAGCTAGGTTAATTGCTTGTCGTGCAATCGTTGAGACGCACTGATCAATAAATTGCTCTACTGGTCCTGCTCTTCCCTGATATGGTTTGAATGGCCCTAATTGGCTTGACTTTGCGTAGAAGAACAATGCGCTTGAGAGCAGAACAACTATGCCAATGATGATGAACACCGTTATCTGCCCTCTTTTATTCAATTTACTCGCCTCTTTTTTTGTTTGCTTACTTTTTGTTTGCTTGCAACTCTCTTCGCGCGTGTTACCTTCTCAAGTGCTTGAGCGTAATACACGCGAACCCAGCTTAGGTACACTAGCATGAGGATGTTTGCAAAACCTGTGCTTAATCCGTAAGATGTTGTAAAATACCCTACAACATTAGTAATGACGAGTCCTGCAACTACACACCAATGGTTTGCTTGCTTTATTAATCTTATTTTTTTGTAGTTTTTGAAGGTTTCTTTGATGGTTGGCGCGTTGGAGAGCAAGAACGAAGTTCCAAGTATGAGAGTCGCACTCACTGCGATAAGCATTGCAACCGAATAAGTAATGAAATTAAGAGGGTAGCTAAGGGAATCGTAAAAGGGTAGAAGTGCAACTCTAAATATTGCAACAAGTACTCCCATTCCCGTCCAGTAGATAATTGTTTGTAACGCAAAAACACGAAGCTCCTTAAAGCTCCAAGGCTTGTTGAGTAAGCGACGGTACAAGAGGTATTTTATGAGAATCCAACTCGCAATGAATGCGATAAAGGAAAACGACCAGAGTAGAACAAGTTTTTTGAGTACGGTGTTTGCGATTTGTCCGCCAAGAGTTATTTCTGCAAGAGAAGATCCTTCGCTGAGTGCTGGAAACTCTGTAAGTAGAAATGCCAAGTCATCAGAAACTATGCGGATAATCACGTAGATTAAACTGAGTACTAGTATAAGCAAGGCATCCCAGGCAATACCTTCAAGGATTTTCTTAGTTACTGTCCATGTGTTTTTCAGATTTAAATGTCGTTGTTTAAACATCCTCGTATATCCTCTGCTTGATACGCGCATTGCTCCAAGTTTGCTGGGGAACGCGGAGTCGTAGTGGTTCCTTGGCTTTGTGAGGTAGCAGTTTGTTGCGCTACGTCAGGAATTCCTCCTGCAAGGTTTTCAAGTTCTTGGAGTGTTTTATCATTACGATCCCCTTCAAAGACTTGAGCGCAGAACTCGCCGTTCTTTGGGAACCGATCATCTTCTATGTGATAATAAAATTGCAAGAGTTCGTCATGTGGAGGTAAAACTTGTACACAGATTTTTTGATAGTCTTTGTCTGAGGTGAACGGTACAACAATGTTTGCAGGTGTTGATTTGTTAAGATGTTGTGGTTTTTTGAAGAGCGCCACACCCTTTGAAGCATCATATTCTTTGAGGATGATTTGATAGTTAAATTCAAACTCTGGTGCGCTAAGTTTTACAATGGCTGCGTAGCGATACGTACAGTTTTGCGTGCACGTCTCGTTAGAGCCGATGGTGAGTGATTGTCTTTGTTTTGTCATACTCGGAACAATGTATCCTCCTTGTGAGGAGAGTGCTACTGCAGATATTCCTTCTCCTGGATCGATTTCTCCTCCGCAGATTCGCTCTGCTGCAAAACTTGCGATATCAACTCCTTTGAGCACTCCGAAGAGTTTAGGATATTTCTTTGCTGCGTCTTCAAGGTCTCGTCTAAATCCAATGAGATTTCCTAATGAGCGTATCCCTTGTGTTGCTGGTCCTCCGCGTACAAAGTCCACGATGTTTTGAGGACTCCAAGGAGCGTTTCTTGGTCCTGCTGATGAACGAACGCAGCCAGGCGGCGCGTCTTCTCCACAAGAAACCATGCGCGCACAGGATTCTTTTCCGCTTGATGTTGGTTTGCATACTTCTGCTCCTGGTTG
>RFJL01000043.1 GCA_003695435.1 Candidatus Woesearchaeota archaeon | reverse complement strand
GTTCAGGATCGGGACTCTTAGAAGCCAGTCTATCTATGCTCTTTTCAATTTCCCGTATAAATTCTTCAATATTAGGAGTTGCATATTGCCCAGAATTAAGGTCCCGTTCTACTTGGACAACTAGATTGTACTCGTCTCTTGTAGGAAGGAATTTATTCTTGAATTTCTTATCGAAAAATTTTTCAAACTTAGGGAGGTTCGGAACAACATAATCAAGCGTAACCACATACACATTTTTATCGCGTTCAAGTCTTTTGATCCATTTGTTGATCCACTTCAACTGCTGTTCATCTGACCGAATTTTAGGTTGGAGTTGTTCTTTAATATGATCTCTTACTTCGAGCGACTTGATGACTTTGTCTGATTGTAGTTCATCTGCCATTAGTTTCTACCCTCCACCATAGGTCTAATAGTATCTTCACTTTCTTTGTACCACTCGTACAGTATTTCGGATGCTTCGCGGATGAGCGGAATCATTTTCCTCTCCTCATCACTCAAATATTGAGTCTTATCAGGATGTGCAAAATCTATCAGTTTACGTATTCTTGATTTAATCTCTTTAAGAGGTGCACCTATTGGTAGATCAAGTAGCGTCCACACTACATGAACATCTTGTAACCGCGCAGTCTTTCCTTTGAATTCTCTGAGTTGTTTAAGCAACCCCTTATTATCTTGAAGTTTCTTATAATATTGTGCATTGATTTCAAATGCCGTACCTTCGGGTTTGCTTGTAATGTGTGTATCTTTGAGCCTGTCGATTAACTTTATCTGACCTGTTGCTGTAGGTGCTGAAGGGGTGAAGGAGGCATCAAGTACGAACGGCTCTGAGAGAAGAATTATTTGATCGTTTTCTTGTAGTTCAATTAATTTTTCTCTTATATGAGTATTCCCTCTTTTGACAATAACTGGTGCGTGTTCATTCCATTGGTAGAGGAAATATCTCCCCTCTTTGTATCTGAGTTGAGCAAATTCATCAGGGACATTAACATATGTACTAAGCAACCTGATGTTACGATCTACACGCGATCCGATACTGAGTTGTTCATGAGGAACGACAACTACAGAAGTTTCTTGGTCCCCCATACGAATTTCAAGTGAGTCATGAGCTTTTTTGAGTTGGAGATAGTTCTCAGTTCTTGAATCTTGCTCGGTCGCACTTTCTCTTATGTTCTCAAAACGTTGTACTGCCCACTGTTTTTTGCGCAACTCTTTTAATTCCCTTAATAGAGGTTCTGTTATCGCCCAGATTCCAGAAGAATCAAGAGCAGATAGTAAAAATGCACGTTGTAATTCTCTGAATCGTTCTTGTCGCTCCTCCTCCTTTTCCAAGTACGCCTGTTGCCATGCCCTGCTTGCAATTTCCTGCATGTTAAATACAGCGCGAGAGGAAAGATACTCTGCAAGTTTTTGTCGAGCAAGGATGTAGTCATTTTGTCTTGTCGCAATATCATAAATAGTGTTTGCAACATAGTTATACACGTCCTCACTAAGTTGAGATGAAATAGATTCTTTGAGAACCACACTTCCTGGAACCTGGGACGCTTTTAGGAGTGTTTGGGTTAGCTGACTGATGTAGTTTCTTTTAAGAAAGTTTATGCGTTGTTCAATTATTTTTTCAGCTTGCTCTGTGCTGAGCGATTTTAAGTAATCTTCACGAGTCATCGTTTTCAGTTGTGCATCTATTTGTTGTGAGACTGCGCGTATGTTTTGCTGATAATCAATGAGTTGTGCTGCGAGATTTGAATATTCTTGAGCTATTTTTTGGTTGAGATCCTCATCAGGCACACTTCCAGGCTTGAATGGTGCAATGAGGTGTTCAATGAGCCAAGCATAGATCTGACGGTGAAGTTGAGTGAAGAGTTGCGCACTGTACTGTGCGAGCGCAGCTTCCCCGAAGACATCTTCAAACTTATTAATAAGAACATCAAAGTTATCAAAAGTAGTGGGGGGCTCTCGAGAGTATTTTTTCTTAATGTCTTTTGCAATGCTTTCCATATTTCTTTTGAATGTGTTCTCATAATAGTCTTGTAATACTTTTCTTGCATGCCTTTTTCTTTCTTCTAGTACATCTTCGCGAGTGATATCTTCGGAAGATATTTCTTTGTGTTCCCATTTTGGTCCTTCATCTTTTTTAACTACTTTTGACAACACAACAAATTTTTTTCTAAGGGCGGGTTTTACACGCTCTATGAATGCTTGAAGGAACTTCTCCCTTGCTCGTATCTCCTCTTCATCCGCGCCAGGAACTGCAAGAAGTTTTGAAATATTTTTATAGAGCTTGGACTCTCTTATATCTGAAACGCTGAGCGTTTGTTCCAAATCCTCCGTGGTAAGTTTTCCAATAATCTTGAGTAGTTCATCCTGTAAATCCCTCTTAATAGCATCATCAGTCGTAAGCCCTCTTGAATGTAGGTACTCTTCGTGTGTCCGCTTGTAAAACGGCAAGTACTCTTTCCATGCTCGTTTGACTTTGCTCATATTACCAGTTCCGTGTTGCCTCCTCAACTGCTTCTTCAACTTTGGCTAGTTCTTTGTCTTCTTTTTCGTATTCTTCTGCTTCTTTGAGTTCTTTTTCTATTGTCTTTTTGTCAATACCTCGAAGTCCTTGGTTGAATCCTTCACGTGCCGAAACAGGAACGCCTGAAATTTGATCTGCTATTCTATCAGTTCCTTTGTCGATAATAGGATCTCCAACGGGCCAGCCAAAGAGTGCTCGCAAGTATGCCCGTTTAGGATCTGTTTTTACTAACTGTTCCAGTTTGGCCATCTCATCAGGAGCGATTCTTGCTCTAAGCTCTCTTACCCTATTAACTCCGCAAAGAAGCCAACCAAGCCCCATCCCTACGATGAAATTGAAGAGTATTCTTCCCGTAGTTACCTGTTTTTCTGCGCTTGAGAAGAGTCCTGAGTTCATGAGATTAAGAACTGTCTCTACTATGGCAAAGGCTAGGCCCATTGCGAGCCAGCTTTTTTCGTGTCCTTCTTGTTGTCGTTCTCGGAATGTTCCGTAGAGGAGTAGTACTACAATCCAGCCTCCAAAGCGTAGTACG
>RFJL01000042.1 GCA_003695435.1 Candidatus Woesearchaeota archaeon | reverse complement strand
TGATGAGCTTAGTTCAAGTGCTTTTTTTTCCGCAACCTTGTTGTTATCTTCAATAATGCAGAGTATTTGGTGATGTTCTTGATCAAAGGGATTTACTAGGATGAGTGAGTAGATTCCTTTGATGGTTTTTGCTTGACGTACTATATTTCTGAGTTGTTGTGTGATTTGTTTTGGCGCGTTTCGCATTTGTTTTTGTTTGTAGGGTATTGTTACCATTATGTTCTTACCATCAATATTCTTACCATTTTACCATGCCGTGACTTGCTTTGAAATTTTTGTAGGTTTGCCAAAGAGCAACCTCAGCTCCTCTTTCAGCACTCCCCTTTGATCCGTCATCTGCTTTAGGTGCTTGTTTTTTTGGTTTTTTCTTGATGTCGGGAAGGAAGACGCCAAATCCTTTGATGAGTTCAGCAAAGGGTTCAAGCACACCAGGTTGTTTTGCAGGTGCGTTCTTTTTTTCTTCTTCTTGTTTTTTTAGTTCTCTTGCTTTCTCTCTTGCTTCTTCTATTGTTTTTGCAAGGCCTGAGCGTAAAAGACCTTCTGCGAGTCGTTGTTCTCCTTTTTCGGCTCCTTTTCCTCCTGCTGTGTCTCCTGCCTCCTCAAGAAAATAATAAAGGTCATCGCCTAACCCTTCAATTGCTTCTCTTAAACCTTCATCAATGCTAAGGAGGTCTTCCATGAATTCTTCTTGTCGCATTCTTTTGTAATTTTCAATGTCTTCTTTTGTCCATGCGTAGTCTCTTAGAATAACAGTTACTTTTCCTGTATGTTGTGGTCCTCTATGCTGGAAGCTTTGATCTGCGTATTGGAGTTGTGGTCTTGTACGATAAATCATAGAGACAAGGATGACGGGACGGTATTTTTTGTTGGATGGTTGTGCTGCGATGTACTCTATTTCAAGTAATGATCCTTCAAATCCTGAGACGAGATCTGTGGAGTTTGCAGCAAGTTGTGAGTTTGGAGAGAGTCGAGTTACATTCTGCAAGTAGGGTTTTACCCAGTTGATGTACATTTGTATGCTGTTATAGTGTTGGCGCAAGTACTTGAGTGTGAAATTTTTTCGATGTTTGAGTTCTTTGTATGTTTGCTCTTTCCACGCCGTGTATGCGTAGAGTTTTCTTTTGAGTACGTCTTTAACTCGTTGGTTGAACTGGAGACTCTCAACATAAGGGTCGATTTGATCCTTTTCAAGAGGCGGTGCGTGAAAAAAGAGATCGGGAAGCGTTGCGTATCCCAAGACAGAAGCAAGTCCATAAACTGATCCAGGGGATTTTGCTCCTCCATCTTTGAGATCTACCCAGATTCCCTTAAGAGTGATTTCCGGAGCGTAGCTTTTTTTTGCTTTTCTCCAGTCTTTATCCATTCCTTTTTTTGCTAATTCATAATAGTCTAACCGCTCACTCATAATGCGTAGTTCTCTTACGAGTTGAAAGAGTTCTTTGGTGAGTTTTCCTATTGTTGCTAAGTAGTTTGAGACCTGTCCTTGTTGAATTTGTAATCGTTGTTGGGATGCTCCGAAGAAGCTTGACATTTCACTCGAGGTGAAAATATCTTTAATCTTGTGCGTATCTGCAAATCCAAAATCATCAACTATTGATGTGTGTATCCAGTAGTAGATTTCTTCTATATCCAGTCCTTGTTGTTCAAGGGTGAATCTGAATCGGTGTTTTGGCTTGGGGTAGGGAGGGTCGAGTTCAACGGGCTCGCTGTTACGATCAAAGGCCATTTTATCAGGCTCTCCTTTGAAACCGTATTTCGCAAGCTTTTCTTTTGGGCTCATAATGGGGCATATCCTCGCTTGAGTTTATAATGGTGTTTTATCACTATCAAGTGTTCCGGTTTGCATTCTTCTCGTTTTAGCATCATTTAGCTAGCACCACTACTTTTCCTATTTTGTCGATGAGTGTGCAGTGAAGTTCTGATGCTATTTTTGTTGCTGCATCATCTACACTTTCTTCATAGCTTTTAAGGAACTTTATTTTGATGAGCTTTCTTTTTTCAAGGGCAAGTTTGATCTGGTTGAGTACACCCTCGGTGAGACCGTTTTTTCCAATGCGAATAATAGGGTCAAGGTTGCGTGCTTGTTTTCGTAATTCAATAACTCGTCTCACTGTTTGAGCCTCCTTGTAATTCGTTTAATATCTTCATCTACGTGTTCTAGAGTTCTGGTTTTTATCACTGGTGCTGCGGGTTTGGTGATGATAAGTTCTGCTATGAGCAGCCCTATTACTCCAAGGAGTATGATGGTGATAAAGATGCTTGTGGAAATTGTCTGTGAGAGTATGGACATGCCTGTGATGGTTGGTTCTATGCTTAGGGGAATGATGAGCAAGGAGAGAATTGCCGTAAGAGTCAGGTAGCTTTTAAAAAAAGTCATGATTGCTCCTCCTTGAGAACAAGATTTCCAGCAGTGTCAAGTTCTACGCGTAAACGTGTTCCTTTGCGCCACCCCTTTGCTTCTACCAGCGCTTTGGGGATGGTGAGTTTGTACTGTTTTTGATCAAATTGCAGCTTAACCACAAAGATACATATTTCAATATCTATTTAAAGGTTTCTTAAAATATATTTAATTATACCTAATTTTAGATCTATTTACGTATAATTACTCCAGAACCACGAAAACAGAGTTTAAAGACTGCCAAGGGTCTTGTAAAAAGGTAACTACTTTAAAGTACTCAAAATTAGTAAGATTTATATATGAGCTGCTCACACTCAGTAGTATGAAATACAAAATGTCCATCTCTCTTTCAGAAGAGTCCATCGCAAAGGTGCAGGCTTTTCTAAAGAAACCACAATTCCGCAACAAATCACACGTTGTGGAATACGCTATCAGCAAACTTGTTGAAGAAGCAAGTGCTGAGTAAACAGCGTAAATTTTTGGCATGCCAAAAAGAGGTTGACATTTTTGAAAAGAGGTGAATTTATTTTATTATGAGACTCGCACATATGAGTGATACTCACGTAACGACCACAAATGGTCGTGAAAAAATTCTCGAAGCAATAGCTCAATTCTCAAATGCAAATAACATCGACGCATGGTTCCACACAGGCGATATTCTTGGCGACCCCGCAGAAAGCACACTTGAAAAATCACTTAGAGAGTCAAGTGCAAAAGCAATTCCACTATTGCAACAATCACAAAGCACCCTTCAAGAAAAAGGCATAACTCGCATAGAAGATCTTGCAAAACTCCCCGAAGAGGAACAGCGAATACTTCTGCAACGCCAACAAGAAGCAACAATGATTGCGCTTGAACCGATCATAGCAAGCTACCAGAAAGCGAATGAAGCATTTAAGAAATTTAAAGCACCCATCTACGCAACACTTGGAAATTGGGATCTCACACTCGCCTACGATATTCTTGATAACATCACCTTTGTTGAGCGCGTCCCCTCAATAGATATCAATGGAGTAAGCGTGCAAGCAATAAACAACACAGGAGAACTTCCAAAACTCTATCAAGAACCCACCATCGCACCGTTCGTGCAAAACTATTTTATTAACTACGCCTCAGGGTACCCAGATGCAAAAGAAGCAAATGAATCTGAGCTTAAGCGTCTTGAAAAGGGAACTGCTGCAAACATCATGCTCTACCATAAAACTCCCGACACTCAAGAAGACCCGCTCAACGGCGGCGGAACTGCTGCGAGAGAATACCTTGCAGACGACACATCAGTTGTTCGCCTAGGAGGGCATTTCCACTCTTCAGCTGTGCGAAATGAACATGGACACACTATGTTCAGACCAGGTCCGAATGATTTCTTTGTCTATGATTATGATGAGCGTTCAAAGGAGATTACCTACTACTGGCACTACAAAGTTGAGAAAGTTGAATAACTAATTACTTTTTAGGCGGAACGCCTTCATCAACAAGTTTGTAATCAAAACCTTCTGGTGCTTGTGGCAGTACAGGCGACTCAGACTTCTTAGATGATGACGACACTTTCTTTTTTGTCGTCTCCTTTGGCTTGTTTGTCCCTGTATCTCTTACAATAAACCACACGACGAGTAAAAAGAAGAAGATCATAACAAGCCAAGGTGTCAAAAGAACCTCAAGAACGCTTCGGCCAGAGATATAATCGCTAAAACCAAGCGAGGAAACGAAGATAGCAACAACGATGATAAGCACCACTATCCAATATGCTTTTGATTTTCCTACATCTAAATGCTGACCAAAAGCACCTAAGACTAGCGAGACCATAACCATTGCAACAAGTGCTAACGAGATACGCTGCGCGATACTCTCAAATGCTGCAACACGTGAGATACTTGCAACAAAGAGAAAACCCACAACAAATGCGACAAGAGCGTTGATATTCTTCTTGGGAACTCCTCCTTCATAGGTTCCAAAAGCAGTGCTTTTTTGCAGCACGGCAAATACAATGGTGAAAATAAATAAAAAAGGCAGAATGACGTCATAAAATCCTATGTCGTAGAGGAATTGCGCAATCGTTGTTAAACTCATCGAATATCCATACCTCCAGAAGGTAATATGCGAATGATATCATCTAAGTCTCCACCTAGTTTTTTCTTTATTATTTTTGCAATTTCAGAGGGTCTTTTCTTTCCTTGGACAATGGTGATGATTTGATTGCATCTTCCTTCAAGGGCGTGGCGTGGCGCGCATTCAAGAAGCTCACCGCATTTTCCAATAGCACAGTCAATTTGACAAGGAACATAGTTTGTTTTTCCTCTTATCATAAATGCACCTTTTGCCATGTACTCTCCTGCTTGTGCTTCTTTACTTACTTGTGATGGAGTAACCCAGAAAACATTTGCAGTGGTGAGTCCTAATTTGAATGCGCGTGAGAAGGTGAGTGTTGCGTTTGCAACTTCCTGTATTTCTTGCGGTGTTGCTTTATCTCCCCCAAGTTTAAGGACGAAGAAGGGAGAGCCTGCCATATCTGTGTGAAACACAAGGTCTCCTTCTTCAAGATGTTTTTTAATAACGATCTCGTTGGTGGTTGCGTCTCGTCCTCCTATAACGAGATGTCCTTGTGATGTGTGGAACCACCTAAATTTTTCAAACCAGTGTTTTTTGCGCTTAGTCTTTACTGCTTGTTGTTTGTGCGCGTTTATTGTTTCTTCTGATTCAATTCGTGCATGTTCTAACTGTGTTTTTGCCTCTTCGAGTGCTTTGAGCGCTCCTTTGAGTTTTTTTCTTGCTTTTTTTGCTTTTTCAAAGTAGTCTTGTGCATTTTGAGCAACCGATTTGTTAAGGTTTAGTTTGATTTTCATGAGAGCGCTCCACTAATGAGTGTGACGAACCAAGGCCCTGTATAAAATGTGATGATGTATGCAACAAGAAAACTCGGAACAAAGGGCATTCCTTCTTTGATGGTGATTTCTTTTATTTTGAGTTGTTTGAGTCTCTCAATTTGCTTATCAGTAATACCAAGGTCGCTTGGTCCACAGATATGTTCTCCCCCAACAACGACATCTTCTACTATCCAATCTCCTTCAGTAAGTTTACTTATAGGGATTTTTTTGATCATGCAAACATGTTCAACGACCTTCATAAAGATAAGCACATAGTATGATCCGATAATAAGTAGTGTGAGTAAGGCAAATAACGGTAGTGCGTAGGGTATGAAAACTCCTACAAGAAGAGGGAACAAACCCGCTAAAACGACGTAGCGCTCAAATCTTCTTACAGGGTAGTTTTTCCAGTTTTTGATGAATGCAGTTTTGTGCTTGTATGCTAGGAAGATGCTGTAAATAAGTCCGAAAATTGCTCCAACGACGATAAGGTTGATGATGAAACTCACAAGGAATGTGGTAAAAGAGAGTTCCATGCCAATCATCGCCCCAAGGCCCATGAGGAGTTTTGCATCTCCGCCACCCCATTGTCCGGTGTAGAAGAGAAACATTGCAAGTGCGAACATGCTTGCAAATCCCATGAGCCCTGCAATAATTACGAAGGGGTCTGAATATATGATTGATAGTACTGTGCGTAGTCCCAAACCTGAGACGATGAGGAAGTAATTGAGTTGATCGGGAACTTCTCGTGTTTTCAAATCGGTTACACTACCTATAATGAGTGCGATGAGAACAAGAGAAAAGAAGAGTGTTTCCATAATCATAGTTTAAAAGCATCGCGAGATCCTTTATATAGGTGTGTTATTATTGGGGAATGGTATGACGCATCCAACGCACGTAGCATTACTCCTTAAAGGCCATAGTAGTTGGAATAAAGGACGTCTACCCACAAAAGAATTGTATGAAAAAGTATTCTCGCATGCAAGAGACGCTATGCATTGGCAACAAGAGCAAAACATACCCGTAATGACGCTCAACCTCTTAAGCTCAACGGTCAAAGAACGTGAAGATTTCCCTGAAATCATGCACGCTCTCAAATCATTTTTTGAAACACTCTTAAGCGACAAGTTTATTCACGAACACCAAATAAAAATTTCTATTTTTGGTAAATGGTATGATCTTCCAGGAAGAGTCTCTGAGGCAATAAAACTCGTTATTGATGATACCAAAGACTACGATAAGTATTTTTTCAACCTGTGCGTAAATTACTCAGGTCAACAGGAAATTGTTGATGCTGCAAAGATCATCGCTCTCAAAGTCATAAGCGGTAAAACAACAATGAATAACATCTCCTCAGAAGATGTAAAAGACACAATCTACTCCTCATCATTTCCCCCTCCTGATCTCTTAATCAAAACGGGGAAAAAAAAGAAGCTCTATGGATTTCTCTTGTGGGATGCAACAAGAGCACACATTCATTTTGCAAATAAGCCCTGGATGAATTTTACACAAAGAGATTTGCTCAAAGCTATCAAAGAATGGGAGAAAGAGAATTAAACAAGACAGAGGTAAGAAAAAAAAAACAATATGAATGCAAAGCTTACTCTATACTTTGGATGGGAACAACAACACATCAGAGACATAACAGAACAAGAACACTCCCCCTTGAGTCTCAACTATAATGATGACTTAGTTCAGTTCTACAACGCAATAACGATTCCACGTTACAACTTTAGCATTCTCTACAAGTCATCACAAGAAAAACAACAGTATAAACAGCGCGTAGAAGATGTTTTAGGTTTTGAAGCAAAGT
>RFJL01000041.1 GCA_003695435.1 Candidatus Woesearchaeota archaeon | reverse complement strand
TTCTTCTGCCAAGAGTAACTTCTCATCTTGGCTGAAGCACCATAACCACATTTAGCACATTTTTTGTGGGATGCGTGATAGGTATGACCTCCACATCTTCTGCAAGTGATGTGGGTTTTCTTTCCTGAGTGTTTTCCTTGTGCTGCTGTTCCTTTACTCATTGTAGTTTAGCGTTTACACAACCATCTTGTCCAGGTCGTGAAGTTACAACTGCAACTCCTTTTTCTGTTTCAATGATTGCGCCTTTAGTAATGATGTTTCGTCTTGCGAAGAAGCGATTAGCAGGGTTTTCTACAACTTTTACTATCTTCGCTTTGATTGTTTTTTTCGCTTTAGGATCGTAAACGTTTGCAAACTCGGTGCGTAGAAGTTTGGTCTTGGTGTTACCGCCGAGAACGCGTTCAATGTTCTTACGAAATTTCCCGATGGTGGTGTTAACAGGTCGCCCACCAAGTTCGTATTGTTTGACTTTTCGTTTCTGGTTGTACTTACCGCCTGAAACTTTTCTTCGTGATCTTTTTTGTGAGATTGCCATTGTTCTTATTCTGTTGGTGAGATGAGCACAACAGTGTCTCCTCGAATGAAGACGGTACCAAGGTTGCGCGTTGTATCATTTCTTGTTTCTTGTGCGTCTTTGAGCACAGTGTTGACATGAATATCAAATGCTTCGAGGATACCTGAGAGGTGAGCTCCGTTTTTGAGCTCTACCATTACTCGCTTACCGCGTGCATTGTTAAGTGCGTCAAGAGGTCTTGAGTTTTCCATAGGTTTGTGTGTGGAGCCGACCCCTTTTTAAAGGTTGCGTTAAGGGGTGTTTTCGCAGGACGCGTAAAGTAGTGTAATCATTCCTTGTCGTGCTATTTTCTTTATAAACGAAGGGACTTTTTTTCTTTTAGCTACTCTGGGGTGGTGCGACCCAGAAGTCCTTGATTTTAAGGCTTTCAGACGCTATACGTGTTTTGTTGCTACGAACAAAGGCAAATCATACACAACTTTTATAAACCCTTTTCGTTGTTTGCAACCCTACAAGAGACTACCATTATCGACGACGACAACGACAATCAAGCGATAACACCAAACACAACAATGACAACTTCGGCTTTCACAAAGCCCTCAAAAACAAGTGAAAACAAAAAAATAAAACTACCCGTTTAGACGGGAGGTGTTTAGATAAGATGAAAAGTCTAAGAAAAGCAATGAAAAAAATCTCCGCTCTAGGAATCGGAGCTTCCATGGTAGGAGCAACCATCCTTGGTGCAACTGCTCAAGCATACGATCTAGGAGACTACCCACAACCATTCGTTCAGGATGGAAAGTTCAACGGACTACTCGTAGTGGGAGACGACGCTGCACCAGCAGATATCATCGGAATTACTGATATTGCAATTGCACTTCAGTTCTCCTCAACAACCACAGAAGTGGTAAACGTTGGAGGAACAGCAGGCGTATCAGTTCAAGGTGATGCAGTAGAAATCTCCTCATCATCAGATCTTCTCGAAATCAACGAGAACATCGGAGATGTGCGTGAAACTGTCACAGGAGATGATCTCGAAGCGCTTGCTTCAGGAACTGTTTCAACTGACAGAGGAACCACTGACTACAACCAATACATCCGTTTCAAGGAAGGCTCATCCATCGACGCAGGAGCTGTTCAATACACGGTAACTGACAATGACGAAGTAGGAGACTTCCTCCTCTTCCAAGATGGAGATGTCATGTTCGAATACGAACTTGAATTCGAAGAAGGCCTCGAATCAGATGTAACTTCAGACAACGTTCTCGAAGACCTCGAAGATGAAACACTCAACATCCTCGGACAACAATACGCAGTTGTTCAGGCAAAGAGTATCAACTCCGACCAAGGTGTAGAACTCACCCTTCTTGGAGGAGATGTTACCGACACCCTTGAAGAAGGACAAACCAAAACCTACACCATTGATGGCGTTGACTACGAAGTTACTGCAGTGATCATCGCAGACTCAGGAAACGCAGGTAAAGACTACGTTAAATTGAAAGTCAATGGTGAAATCACCGATAAACTTGCTGAAGGAGACACTGATAAACTCTCTGATGGTACTGAAATCGGTATTCGAGACGTTCTTGCTAACGAAGCTGGTGAAACAGCAGGCGGCGACATCGTAGAATTCTACCTTGGAGCAAGCAAACTCATCCTCAAAGACAACGTGCTCTCCAGCGGATTTGATGGAAGCTTAGAAGCAAGTGACGAGAACATCGAAGCAGTTGATGTAGAAATTTCCGGAAACTTCGGAACCAACAACGATACCATTACCATCTCCAGTATCAGCTTCAGAGTAGCAGCAGATAGTGCAGACGGCGATGATATCTACATCCCTGCAGGAGAATCTCTTAGAGGATTCCTCGATGAACCAGAAGCACTTCTCTCAGACACCTTCGATATCAGATACGAAGGTCTTGCAGACACAGGCGTTTCTGTTGTAAAACTCAACCCACAAGGAGATGACGAATACAGACTCGTCTTCGAAAACATTGCTGGAGCAATGTACAATGTAAGACTTGCTGAGTTAAGCGGATCAAACATCGTTGTTGGAGACGCTAAAACAGGAGATAACGAAGTTCTCCACTGGGTAGAGTCCCCTGCAGCATCACCGCTCAACTGGACCATCGATGAAGACGATTCATTCGTTCTCGCATCAAAGAACGCACAGGATGAAAACACTTTCTCCTACGTGTACACCTTTGATAGCATCGATACGGATTCAAAACTTGTTACCTTCAGCGATGAAGCAACAGGTTCAAACAAAGAAGTCACCTACGATCCATCAACCTACAAAGGTGAGTTGATCGTTGGCGGTAAAACATTCGACTTCTACGTAAACGAATCCACTGCAAACAGCAGAGCGGGTCTTGCAATTGACCTCAACGCAGATAACGACTTCGCAGGAGATGCAGTAAACATCACCACCAAAGGCGGAATGATTATCGGACTCCCAGCAAGTGAATCTGGAAGCGAAACTGCATCATCTCTTGACATCGTCTTCAAGACGCTTGCAACGGAATTTGATGGCGCAGGTCCTGTTAACAAAACAGGAAGCGAAGTTTCCGTTGATGAAGAGTGGAACGCAACTATCGTTATTGCGTCTGGAGGAAACGAACTCGATGCATCTGTGTTGCCTAACAACAAAAACCAGTTCTTCGAGTTCAACAGCCACGAAGAAGATGACAACCTTGAAACAGGTATGACTCCATACGGAGCTCTCGTCAGCGTTGTTGATGATACTAATGACGCAGCGAAAATCGAAATCGAGTACCCTGTTTCAGGTCAGAGAGGAGCTCAAGTCTTCGTTACTGCTGGAACCGTTTCCACAACCGCAGCTGGTGGAGCTGGAACTGTTACCATTGAGAAGCCAAACAGAATTGATGTAGGTGCTGCTCTACTTGCAAGTCAAGTATCAAGCACTGATGCAAACATCATCTCCGTTGGTGGACCATGTGTAAACGCTATCTCCGCACAGATTATGGGTCTTTCATACCCTGCTTGTGGTGACGCATCAGGTCTTGGACCAAACGAAGCTATGATTAAGCTCTACGAGTCAGGTGACAACGTTGCAATCGTTGTTGCTGGATACGACGCAGAAGATACAACTGCTGCAACCCGTGTCCTTGCTGACTACGAGGCTTACCAAGCTTCAGGCGAACTTGCTGGTAAGGAAGTTAGACTTTCCGTTACCAACCCAAGTAGCTTTACCGTTACACCTGTTAACGGATAAGTTTGGTCTAAACGCGGTTTAGAAATGAAGGTCTTAACCGACCTTCAACCTTAATCTTTTCCTTTTTTCTTCTTCTTATCCTGCTCATTAAGACCATTTTTTTTGCTTATGCAAAAATGGTGAGGGTACTGTGCATCCGCATATTTTTCACGAAGTGAACAATGTTTGTTTTAGAAAAAGACTGTTGTCCTCTAAAGAGGAATTGCTGTGAATAGGTTATTCTTTGCTTTGATGATTTTTACTTTGAGCGTTCCTGATTCTTGTGTGCAGTTTCTAATCGTGATGCAACGATCTCCTGCTTTTCCTATTTTCTCATGTGCGTAACGTCCAGGAAGAACAATTTCTGCCCTTACCACATCGTTTTTCTTAAACTGCATGGGGAGCTCCTTTGTTGGTATCAACTCATAATCAAAAGAGGTGAGGTTCACCTCGTACTTTTCTTCCAAGCGCTTTAAGAATTCAAAGAATTTCTCCATTGAAACACCTTTTACAGGGTTTCTTCCACCTTTATAGGGGAGAAAGTTCTGAATACCAATGGTGACGTTAAGATGTTTTGCCCAAGCAACAACATCTTCAATGGATTGCTCATTAACTCCTGGTAAGTACACTGGACCGATAAAGGTTTCAATACGCTCGGAGCAATATTCAACCATGTTCATGACGTGTTTAACGTCATACTGTCCCCATCCTGCTGCTTTTTTTCCTTCAAGCTCATCCGTTGCGGAAATAGAGATGTTAATACGATTAAGTCCTGCCTTGATTAGCTCGTCAATTTTTTCCTGTGTGAGTAATTGTGCGTTGGTGATCATGGTTACGACACGTACTTGTGGAAGTGTGCGCAACCCCTTAACTAAGTAGACTAAATCAGCGTAAAGCGTTGGATCTCCATGCGGATTCAAGTAAATATCAACACCGTTATGTTCTTTGAATTCAAGGAGTTTACGTGTTTCTTCAATTAAGTAATCTGCTTCAACCACGATATCGGTGGTTTTCTTTGAGGATATTCCTTCATCAACGGAACAGAAGATACAGTTAATATTGCAGCCTGTAAGCGGTTTTATTTCAAGCATATCCGTACCCCTATCTACTATGCCAAAGGCAATACAGCCCATCAGAGGGATGCCCGATTCTGAGTGGACGTAGGAGACAGGTTTTTTAGTGGCAGTTGAGTAGAGGTTGCGCAAAGCGTGGTCGAGAATGCGAAAAAACTTGTTTTCGGCTTTTTTTTCAGAAATGCCTTCAAAGACAAGATCTCCTTCTTCAACGTGAACGGGTGCTATTGCTTCAAGAGTGGAGCGTGGAATATCATGTATGAAGTGCTCAAGCAGGGTGAGGCGAATGCTGTCTTCTTGTTCGGCGAAGGTGATGTTGTGGTATCCTAGTTTTGCTCGCATAGTTGATTATTCTTTCCTTTTCCTTAATAAAACAAAGGGTTACACTACCAAATTTATTTAAAGCATTCTTATAGACACTTCTTCAAAGGAGATATAAGCTAGCAGGTTTTGGAAGTGCAGAAGAACTACGTATACAGATCTTAAAAGCGCTGCTAGGACGCGCAACAAGAATGCGCAAACATGTAGAATGAAAAACTCCTGGGGGAACCATGTCAGAAGTTGTAATTACCTATGAAAAACTCTTTGAAATCTTACGACTAGAAAAACAAAGAGAAGAATTACAACCCCTTGACAAACAATTCTACGCACACGTTCTTCACTACATTAATCAGAAAAAAGAAGTGTTTGACCAAGCAGTTGATGAATCCAACATCTTCGTAGGGGGCGAACGAGAGAAAAATCGCATACTCTTAGAAAACATAAAACGCATTCTCAAAGAATTATATGATCGGCGCGAGAAAAAAATCATTGATATGGCCATCAACGAATCACGTACGGGGGCAAAGCTTGCAAACACGGAAAACATGCTTGACTCCGAAAAAGAACTTTACGAGAGTATCACAACACAATTGGCACTTAAACGAAAAGAAGTTCTCTGGAGGCTTCTTAATGGAATGCTTCCAATTGGAACGCAAGAACTCTCAGAAGAACAAAAACAACGCTCAGAAACCCGAAAAAACACCGAGGATGAAGAACTTCTTGAAGAGACGACTACGTCTTCTCAAGAGAGCAATACGACCTCTCAGGAGCCTGAAATCAAGGAGAAAACCCCTCCTTTTAAACCACAAGATTTAAAAACAGATGCTATCCTTGATGAAGAAGGACTAAGGATACAACTCATTGAAGAGGTGGATCAAATCGTGGGTCCAGACCTTCAAATTTACGGTCCGTTTGAAAAAAACACGGTAACTGCGGTTCCCAAAGAACTCGCAAACGCCCTCATCAAAACTGGAAAGGCAAAACGAGCAGAATCATGAAATTACCCAAAGTAAGGAAACGCGCATGCCCAAAGTGTAAAAAACACACTGAGCACAAAGTGGCACAAGCAAAGAAAAGAACTCCAGGTTCAGCACGTCCCATTGGACGATGGTCAAAAGCGCGTTCAGGTTTTGGAAAAGGATTTGGAAACCTTGGACGTTACGGATCAAAACCTCCCATCAACAAATTTAAAATGACTGGGAAGAAAACATCCAAAAAAGTAGACCTGCGCTACACCTGCACAGAATGTAACAAAACATTTACCCAAAGTAAAGGTTTTAGGGCAAAAAAAGTGGAGTTTATCTAAAAATGGATCCTAGCTCAAAATTTATCAAAGTTCGTTGCGCAAAATGCAAAAATGAGCAAATTGTTTTCGGAAAACCCGCAACCACAGTGAGATGCCTCGTATGCGAAAAACCACTTGCTGAATCCACTGGTGGAAAAGCCCGAATCAAAGCAAGAATTCTAGAAGTTCTCTAAATGGCACGACCAGAATTTCCCGAAGAAGGGGAACTCGTCATGTGCACAGTAACGAAAGTCTATCCTACTTCTGTTTTCGTCACTCTTGATGAATGGGGGGATCGTTCAGGAATGATTCACATCTCTGAAATCGCCCCTGGTCGCATCAGAAACATTCGTGACTACGTTGTTGAAGGCAAAAAAATCGTTTGCAAAGTTCTTCGCATTGACAAAAAAAAGGGACACATTGATCTTTCTTTCAGACGAGTATCTGATGCTCAAAGACGTGAAAAAGTTGATGAGATCAAGCAAGCTCAAAGAGCAACACAAATTATCACCTATGTAGCAGAACAATGTAAAGAAAACCCGATGGATATTGCAAAGAAAATTGCAGACTACGCGCTCAAAGAATATGATACCATCTTCAATTACTTTGAAGACATTGCTCTTGATCACGAGCTCATAAAAGAAGCAAAACTTCCTAAAAAAGTAGAAGAAACACTCCTAGAAGTAATCACAACTCGTATCAAGCCCCCCCAAGTAAGCATTTCAGCAGAAGTATCAATCAAATCCTACGCGCCAAACGGAATAGAGGTTATTAAAAAAGCGTTACAAGACACGCTTAAGGTTTCAGATCAAATTTCCATCACGTATCTTGGAGGTGGAAGATACGCGCTCAAAGTTGTTGATGAAGACTACAAATCCGCCGAAAAAGTTCTCAAGAAAGCATCGGATGTATTAACATCAGCTATTAGAGGACCTGAAGGAGAAATCGCAATCACTCGAACATGAAACACCTCTACAAACATCCTCAAACACATGAGTATACTATGAAAGAAGAAGTAGGTGGGAAGAAAACACTCTCTACATTTCCTCCAAAATACAGTCCTGAGGATCCCATGGGGGAGTACAGGCGTAGGGCTAAAAGAGAATTGTTGCAAAAAGAGGGCAAATGGTAGATTGGGAATTACGTGCACTAAAGAAAAATCTCAAGTTCACCCAACCACTTCTTATTGAGGGGCTTCCAGGGATTGGAAACGTGGGTAAGATTGCAGCAGACTTCCTCATTGATGAACTTCAGGCAAAGAAAATCTATGATGTCTTCTCTTTTGATCTTCCCAATTCTGTCTTCGTTAATGAGAAAAACCTTGTTGAGTTACCTCTCATAGAAATATACCATGCAAAAGCAAACAAGCAAGATATTCTCATTCTTACAGGAGATGTACAGCCATCAGAAGAGCGCTCTTCCTACGCGTTTACTGTGAAAATTCTTGAATGGTTCGCAGGTCTAGGAGGTGAACACATCATCACGCTTGGAGGCATTGGTTTGCAACATCTTCCAAAAAAACCCAATGTGTATTGCACAGGCGCAGAAAAAAAAGTAGTTACAGAATTTACTAAGGGTATTAAAGTGAAAAAAGACATTTATGGCGTAGTAGGTCCTATTGTGGGAGTGACGGGTCTTCTTGTAGGACTATCAAAACAGTACAAGACAAAAGGGATTTGCCTACTCGCTGAAACATACAATCACGCTGCGTACTTAGGTCTTAAATCCGCACGAGAATTACTCTACATCCTTGACAAGAAACTAAAACTCAAAATTAACTTTAAAGAACTTGACAAAGAAATTGATGAACTCAACCAAGCACTTGAACAAGCTCTTGACACGCAAGGAGTAAAATCAAAAAAAATCAAACGCTTGAAAGGCCTTTCTGAGACGAGTTACATCGGATAATCGTCACCTTTTGGAAGTCACTTAAAGTATATATACGCCTCTTCTCTTACACACACTTATGCCAGAACATATCCCTTCTCTTCAAGAGGATCTTGAGAGCTTGATCAGAACAACGCTAAGAGATGTAAGATCTCTTTCCCGAGTCATTCCTCCTGCACTTACCTCATACGGTCTTGATACGTTTAGAGGCGAGGGTAGTGTGAGACGCATTGCACGAAATGTAGATACGCAAAAACCTATAATCTACTTTGACCACGGTTATGGTGCAAACAATTTTACTCAACCAATTCTCCCCTTGCTTGCAAACAAAGGGTATGAAATCTACGCTTTTGCAAAACCATTCCTCTACGACATACGAAGACAAGCAGAGCTTAGTAGCAAGCAATTACAAAAAATAGCCCAACAGAATTCTCGCAACATCGTCATGTTGGGACACTCCATGGGAGGTATAACGCAAGCAGTTATCGCAAAAGAAATAGGTCTTCCTTCAAACGTGAAGAAAATAATCTCTTTAGCATCCCCATACTTAGGAACCCTCCTTGCCTGTTTTGGTCCTGGAAAATCAGCACGTCAAATGGAGCCAGGAAATAACCTCGCATTGAGACTTTATCAAAAAGATCTACCTCCAGGAGTTGAGCTTACCTGTTTTGTTCCTACGTATGACAATGTGGTCTCGGCAGAATCCGGTCTTGATCACCGAGCGATCAACATTCTCTTTGCACGATACAACCATCTCTCAATTATTGAATCTGAGCGCGTAGCGTTTTGGATAGATCACGTCATTCAAAAAGATCATAAACACTTTGAAAAGTATGTAACTCGCCGTTTTTTTCAACCGTCCCTTCAAAGAAGGTTGCAACGCATAGTTCCCCCTGCCCTGCGCAAAAGAGCGGGACTTGTGCGCATGTACGAAGAGTTTGATCGTCACGAATATCCTTTGATCTTAGCGACACAGTACGAACTAGAATCGGGTTTTCACCCTTACGCCTAACTTAGGCCGAGTAGTTCTCGTACTTCTTCACTTGGCTGCCAAGGAGGTGAAAACGTAATAGTAAAGTCAACCTCTTCTGCTCCTGCCGCTCGTATCTTCTGCTCAATTTCCTGCATAAGCTGAGGTCCATACGGACACATCGGAGAGGTGAAAGTCATGGTGATAAACACAGTGTTACCTTCTATCTTAATATCTCGAATGAGCTCTAAGTGCCAAATATCAAGACCTAATTCGGGATCAACAACAGTTTTTAAAATCGCTTGTACGTCTTCTTTGTTCATGGTTTTAGTTGTTTAAGATGTGGTCGTAGCCATGCTCTTCAATGTCATGTGCTAATTCTTTCCCGCCACTTTTGACGATTTTTCCATCGCGCAACACGTGCACAACATCTGGTTCAATGTGGTTGAGTATTCTTGTGTAGTGCGTGATAAGCAAAATACCAATATCTGAGCCTCGTAGTTTGTTAATACCTTCACTTACTACGCGAAGACTATCAACATCAAGTCCGCTATCGGTTTCATCAAGAATTGCAAAGGATGGTTTGAGAAGAGCCATCTGTAGAATTTCTGCACGCTTCTTCTCACCTCCTGAAAAACCTTCATTTAAGTATCTGCGTAAGAACGCGGAGTCAATACCAAGCTCTGCCATCTTCTCCTTCACTTGTTTGTGAAACTCAACAAGGTTGAGCTTTTCTTCTTGATGTGCTTGCACCGCCATGCGCAGAAAACTGGACATAGTAACGCCAGGAATTTCAACAGGTTGTTGAAAACTCATGAAAAGCCCTGCGCGTGAGCGCTCATCAGGGCTCATTGAGAGTACATCTTTTCCGTCAAGGAGAATCTCTCCTGCGGTCACTTCATAATGGGGATGGCCCATGATAACTTTTGAGAGTGTGCTCTTTCCTGAGCCGTTGGGACCCATAAGGGCGTAGACTTTTCCTTTTTCAATCGTGAATGTTACGCCTTTAAGAATTTCTTTTCCTTCTACTTGTACGTGAAGATTTTTAATTTCTAACATGGTTCTACGTTAATGCCTCCACTGCTTTATTGATTG
>RFJL01000040.1 GCA_003695435.1 Candidatus Woesearchaeota archaeon | reverse complement strand
TCAGCCTTTCGCCTACTGCAAAACCCTGCATTTGCTATTATTTTTTGGACTCGTTCTTGCATGAAACGCAAGAAGAAAAGTCGAGTATAAAAGGCTATGCGTATTTTGCGTATAAATCCGTCCTTGAATATGTCTTATGTTCTTCGTGGGGGTTTAGAGTAGAACATTCTTAAGTTCAGCAGGAGTGGAGACGACAAAGTCTGCTACGTCTTCTTCTCCTCCTGATGCATGACCCCAGGTAACGAAGATGGTTTTTGCGCCAAGTTTTTTTGCAGGCTCAAGATCGCTTAGCTTGTCACCTACGACAAAATCAACTTGTTCTAGGTCAAGAAGATTTTCTTCATTTGGTATTCCTAATATAGGAGGTTGTCCACGGATGGTGAACGGAAGGTCGCATCCCGCGATGGCAAGCATCCCTGAGATGATATCTTCTCTTATGCCTGAGACAATGACGATCTTATGCCCCTTTCCTACGAGCTCTTCAAGTACTTCGTGAAGCCCCTGAGGAAAAATATTGTGCCCCTCTTTTTTTGCTACGACATATGCGCCTATTTGAAAAAGCGTTGTTGAAATTTGTTGTTGTACTTGTTCTCCTGTAAGCATCATACGTTCGCCATCATTTTTACGGTATGAAATCTTTGCTGTTGCAGGAAGGCCTGTGAGCTTTTCAACGAACTGCGCGTTTGCTTTGTAAAGTGTTTTGGGATGTGCGTGTTCTTGAGAGGAGGGAATTGAACGATCAATCAGTGATGAGCGTAGTTCATTTGCTTCTTCAATGATGTTTGGTTTTATGAGCGTTCCTGCAAAGTCGAAGATGATGGTTTTGGGCATATCCAGGACGATTTCTTTCTCATTATTATGTGTTGCGTTTATGTTGTGAAAACATATAAATAGTACTTCATTTCATGACGGTATGTAATAAACATATCCCACATATTTTTTTCTCTTATTGATTCTGCCAAGAGCTTTTGCAGTCGACCCTCTTTTTCTCACGGAAGGCGATCACGTTGCTGTTAACATCCTACCTTGGCTAGAGAAGAGAAGAACAACTCTTCAGAAGAATTGAGTACTTTAAGTTTTTTAAGGTCAAGAAGAAACTCGTGACCGCCTCGAGGCAGACTTTGAAGAGGTGGAATCTAAAGCAAGCAATTCTTTTTTGAAGCGATGGCGGATGTTTTTGCAGAAATTTTTGTGGTGAGTGCTATTTGATGTTTTTCACTTTTAGATAAGAGCGTAGATGAGGTTGTGGATGAGAGTGCAGCTGAGGCAGTTGTTGGGCTGTCCTTCTAGTAGGTGTAATACGTTAAAATACTTGTGCTACGAATTCTCTGTCTATTCTTGTTTTGATAACGTTGAGTTTATCAATGAGTTCGTAGTCTGTTGTTGCTTTTTTTATTTGTTCTATGAAGTCAATCATTTGTCTGAAGAAACGAATGATATCTCCTTCTGAAAACGTGGTGAGTTCGAGCAAGTCAATAAACTCACATTGGTCATACCATTTTTTAATGAATGCGTAGAGGAGTGTTGCGTTTTCAAAGGGGAATTTTTTTGAGGTGTACTTATTTGAGTGAATGATGTTGCCTATTTCTTTTCTTATTTTTTTGGGGCAGGCATCTACCCATTCATCATTTTTTCTTGGCTCGTAGATAATTGCTCCGATGAGTGTTGCGATGGTTAAGGGGTCGGCTTCGCGTGCTGGTGTTTCAAAGAAGAGTTCTGTGATGAGCAGTTCGTTTGCGTAGATGTGCGTTGCGAAGAGCCCTTTTTGAGTAAGCGTGTTTCCTTTAAGATAGCCCATTTTTTGGAGGGTTTTTTTCCTGCGATCAAAACTTCTTCGTTGTTGCTCATAGGTGCGGTTTTTTTGAAAAGTGATAAAGGATGATTGAAGAATGGTGTTAATTTCTTCTTCTGTGTAGTGGTGGATCATGTTAAGCACACTGTTGGTGGTAAGTCTGAATTGTGATATTATGGGGTCTGTGTCTGCAGTGGTGAGTTTTTTTATTTTTTTGATGTTTGCAAATCTTCTGTCAATCATGGATATTGCAAGGCCTTCTTTGTCAATGCCTCTTCTCCCTGCGCGTCCTGCAATTTGGAAGTATTCTTTTGAATTAAGATATCTAAAATTTATTCCATCAAATTTTTCAAGCGAGTCAAAGCATACTGTTTTTGCAGGGAAGTTTAGTCCTACTGCGAAGGTTTCTGTTGCGAAGAGGATGGTGAGAAGTCCTTTTCCGAAAAGTTCTTCAACAACGTGTTTGTGTGCTGGAAGCAGACCTGCGTGGTGTATGCCTATTCCTTGTTCAACTACTTGTTTGAGGAGTCTTGTAGATGCGAGTTTCGTAATTTGAGGATCCTGTCCTCTCATGACGCGGTTCCATATTTGGATGATTTGCTGTTTTTGTTCTTTTGATGCGTAGTCATTCTTTTTTGAGAGTTCTTTTGCAAATTCTTCTGTTTTTTTTCTTGAGAACGCAAAGTAAATTGCAGGTGTTTTTTTCTGATGAACAACTTCGTGTATAAGATCTGCAAAGTAAGGAGGGTCTATTTTGAATGATCTCTTTTTTCTTTTTCCTCTGGGAGAGAATTCTGAGGACTTATCAATTTTGATTAATTCTTTGATTTCTTCTAGGGTGGTAATTCCTAGATCTGTATCAAAAAATTTGTGAGTAAGAGGTACCGCGCGAACTTCGTTGCGTACAACTTCTACTTTGTGCTGTTGTGTTTTTTCAATCCATGCTGCAAATTCTTCTGCATTAGGAATTGTTGCTGAGAGGCAGAGGAATCGTACGTGACGAGGTGAGAAGATGATTGATTCTTCCCACACAACACCTCGTTCAATATCATTAATGTAGTGAATCTCATCAAAGATAACATAGCTTATACGCTCAATGCTGGGATCTTTGGTGACAAGCATGTTGCGGTAGATCTCCGTCGTCATCACGAGGACTTCCGCTGCGGGGTTAATTACCACATCCCCTGTGAGAATTCCTACACGATGCTCACCATACTCTTTTACGAATTGTTGATATTTTTGATTGGAAAGTGCTTTGATAGGTGCGGTGTAGACTACGCGTTTTCCTTCTTTGATGTCTTTGTCTATGATGTAATCTGCTATGAGGGTTTTTCCCGTCCCTGTTGCTGCTGAAACAACAACGGAGTGATTTTTGTTGAGAGCATTGATTGCTTGTTCTTGAAAATCATCAAGAATGAATTCTTTGTATTTCATAGTTTGCGCTCACGAATTTTTATGAAGTTCTCTACTATGTCAATTCCTGCATATCCTGCAAGAAGTGCTACTTTCCACTCTTCTGCAATTACCAGGGCTGCAAATACTCCTATTACTGCTGAGAGAATTACCGTCCAGGTGAAGTACCATGTTTCAAAGCGTTTGAATCTCTTTGCACGTATTGCTTTAAGTATGCCTACTGCCGAGCGAGTAAGCCCTCCGAAAAGACCTGCAATGATAATAGGGTAAATCATAAAGATGTTTGATGCTTAGCAATATATAAAACCTCACTGTTTTTCAAAAAAGAGGTTTTTTACCGCTTTGAGTTTTAGAAGGGAGAAGTTACCACACTTCATGCAGTTGAAAAAAGTTCCATATTTTCCCCTCATTGCATCAAGAAAACCTCCACAGGTAGGACACTCAAGATTTATGCAAACAAAGTCTTTGTGTGTTTTACAAACAGGCATTCCTTGTGCGTTAAACGCAATACTTCCTTCCGAGCAAATAACACATTTTTCCATAGTAGTTCATTTGTAATTTTGTTTGTATTGCGTTTTTGTCACCGTTTTTTGTCAATGTAGTCCACTAAGAGTTGGTAAAGACTCTTTAAGACTTCAAACATATCTTTTTAAAGATTGGCTTACTACTAGGTAGTATGGCTAAAAAAATCATTAACAGGCGTAGCGCTGAGTGTGAGGTGTGCAAGGCACAACTTGACCGTGCATTTGAGAAAACCCCTCTTGAACACAGAGAGTTTCTTAATGAGCCTGATCGTATTATCAATGTGACATTCCCTGTTCGTATGGATGATGGGACAATAAGAACCTTTGAAGGGTATCGCATTCAATATAATGATTCTCGTGGACCTACAAAGGGAGGTATTCGCTTTCATCCAGAAGTTGATCTCGAAGAAATTAAACTGCTCTCTTTTCTTATGACGCTTAAATGCGCTCTTGTCAATATTCCGTATGGAGGTGCGAAAGGAGGGGTTATTGTTGATCCTCGTGAACTAAGTGCGAATGAACTTGAAAGAGTAAGTAGAGGATATATTCGTGCAATTGCTCCTTTTATAGGCCCCCACATCGATATTCCTGCGCCTGATGTGAACACGAATAGCACTATTATGGGTTGGATGCTTGATGAATTTGAAAAAATCAACAAAGCAAAAGCGCCAGGAGTAATTACGGGAAAACCTCTTTCCTTGGGAGGTTCAAAGGGGCGAGAGTATGCAACATCTCTTGGAGGAGCGATTGTTCTTAAACACTACCTTAAAGGATGTACTCCTGAATCCGTAACAGTTGCGATTCAGGGATTTGGTAATGTTGGGAAGAATCTTGCAAGAATTCTAAGTGAGTGGGGGTATAAGATTGTTGCCGTGTCTACGTCTAAGGGGGGTGTGTATGTTCCCGCGGGCCTTCCCATGGATAAAATTCTCAAACATCACGAGCAACACAGAGATTTTAGCACTTGTGAAATAGGGCAAAAAATAAGTAATGAAGACCTTCTTGAACTTGACGTGGATGTTCTCATTCCTGCTGCTATTGAAAATGTGATTACCACAAAAAATGTGAAGAACATCAAGGCAAAGCACATTTTAGAGATGGCAAACGCACCTATAACGCCAGAAGCAGACGAACTACTTGACGTGCCTGTTATTCCCGACCTTCTTGCAAATGCAGGAGGGGTGATCGTTTCTTATTTTGAATGGGTGCAGAACATGCAACACTTTTTTTGGAGTGAGGAATTTGTTAATGAAGAGCTTGAACGATTTATCTCTCAAGCATTTTATGACGTTGATGCTAAGTGTAAGGAAGAGGGTTACTCTCTTCGCGAAGCTGCATATCAAATCGCAGTTGAGCGCATTCTTGAAGCGGAAAAAGCAAGGGGAAGACTGGTGTGAACATGTCTCGATTCTGAACGGTCGCAGTGTTACTTTTTGAGGACTACCACGGTTTTAAATAACGGTGTGTGGATTGCCAAGACATGAATAAGTTGCTAAGTTGTCTTGTGCTCTTCTTTCTTGTAGCTTGTATAAGTGGCACGTATAACGAAGAGACCAAAACGCATTTTCCTGATACTGTTGCAGATCAACAAAATAACACTGTTGAATCAAGCACGGTTGAGTCAAGTGTTCAGGGGGAGAATAATCAGCGTTCATCTCCTTTCCCTCACCGAGTTGATGTAGCGTATCTTAAGCAAGCACTTTCAACAAAGCGGTTTGAACCGCTTGACTTGAATAATCAGTATCTAACAGATTTTCATCACGTTAAGGACGGGGATGTTCTTGAAGGGGTTGGTGTTGAACATAACATTGTGTTACATCATCTTAAAGATCCCTTTGTTTCCGAAACGGATTTTGTTGCGCGTATGCAGAGTTGGGATCTTGGCCCACTGTACTTGGTAGATCGTAAAAAGGCTCAAGAATACTCAAAACTCACCACTGCGCTTAGTGCAAAAGAAGTTGAGGAAATCTTTCATAGATACACCTATCAAGAGTACCGTGCAGATTCAAAAAACATCACCACCTACAGCAAACAAGAGACGGTTGGTTCTGCTCTACGTATGAGATTTGAAACCTATGAGACGCTCTCAAAACGATTTACACAATGGGGTCGCCCTGTTGTTGTCTATGCAATTCCTTGTGCTCAAAACCTTGTTGTTTATTTACGCAACCCTTCTGACACCACAAAGTATTCAGGAGATTTTTCAGATATTGAGCGTAACAGGCAAAACTATCTTGACTCCACATTTGGGCAGATGTCTAAAGAGATTCAACGCGTGTACTCTCTTTGCGGGGTGCAAAGTAATGTGAGCTTCGCTCTTCGTCCAAGGGAGGAACTGGTGTCAAAAATTCTTAATGAGCGCGCATTCCTGCGACTTCAATGGCACTATGACCTTACAGTTGATCAGCTCAGGCTTACGCAGAAGAATCTCGCTTTTGATTTTTCATTTTCAAACAAAGACATACGAAAAAAAATTGAAAATGATGAGCGCATTGAATTACGGGTTAAACTCTTTGATGATGAGGGTGATGAGATATCGGGGTCAGATCTTGTGATTAACACGTTTAAAGGAGGGGATCGTAACAAATACACAAGCACCATTTCAAAAGCGCACGAATTTAAAATTGAGAAGGGAGATAATGTTTCCCTTATGTTTATTCCAGAACTTGTAAAATACTCTGATGGGGATGAGCAGTACAGGTATGAGATGAAACCACTTCGTTTTGAAGGAGTGGTTGTTTCATAGTCTCTAAGCAAGTTATAGATTCACGTCTTTTGGGTAGGTTTATTGATTTGAGTTGATTGATTTGCGCATTCTTTTCTCGTTTCTTCTTTGTCAAGCGTCTTCTTTATCAAATCCCTTCTTTGTACAACCTTATTTTCACTTGCCTTGCTGTGTTTTAATTTCAAGGAGGGGATCGCTGTATGGTTTTTTTGCGTACCACCTTTTTGCATGTTCTACGAGAAGAGCGTGCAGTTCCTGAAAAACACGAAAATCAGTTTCAAGTTCTTCTTGTACAGTTGCCTTCACTTCTTCATAGCTTGCACCTGGTGAACTTATCCCTAGATGAGTAAAGATTCTCTTCGTGTAAGCATCAACGACAAATTCTGGTTGAGCATAGGCGTAGAGTAGTATTGAATCCGCAGTTTCAGGACCTATCCCCCATATGTTGAGTAGTTCTTCTCTTTTGGGTGTACGCCCGTTTAGGTGCAAGAAAAACTGAGTGAATATTTTGAGTTTCTTTGCCTTTTGGTTAAAGTATCCTGCAGGTCGAATTGCTTCCTTGAGCGAGGAGTCATCAATCTTGATCATTTCTTGAGGTGTGAGTGTGCAATGTTTTTGCAGTGCGAGCAGTGCTTTTTCAACATTGGTCCAATTAGTGTTTTGAGTGAGTATTGCTCCAACACAGATTTCAAATCGTTGTTGCTCGTTTTTTGGAAAAGAGTAGTCTCCGGGATGGTAACCTTGTATTGATCCTGTTTTTGTAGGGTTTTCGCCTTTGTGCGAGAGCAGTGGCCACCATCCCTGAGGACCATAGGTGCTAAGAAGTACTTCGTACATTTTCTGTATTGTTATGCATTGATTCATGCATTGATTGGAAAGATCTCCAACTCAAAAAACTTCCCCTTTGTTAAAAACATTGTTAAAAACATTTTTTAGACTCTTCATCTTTTGAGTGTTTTAGAAGTTTTTAGGAAGTTTAATTTCGTAGGTGTTTTGAAGAGTACTTGTGGTTTGATTCACTTACCCCATTATTTCGTGTACATCGTCCCCCACCTTTTTCCCCGTATCTTACCTGGATTATCTTGCACAGCCCATTCCAACAACTCCCATCCTAACAACGGTTAAGCAGATTCCCACACCTCTAACACTCCGCAACCTACAACAAGCCCACAACATTTAAAAATAATACGAGGGGGTTTTAAGGGTACTATGGCCATTGAAACCACCTTTATAATTATTGCTGCAATTCTCTTTATTGGCTTTCTTGGAGAACTTATTTTTGAGCGTACAAATATTCCTGATGTTATCTGGCTTTTACTTATAGGGATCGTTATGAGCCTTTTCTTTGATGTTGATGCCAGTGCGTTTTCTCAAGCAGCTCCGCTCTTTACCACTTTTGCGCTCATATTTTTACTTTTTGAGGCAGGGGTCAACATTGATATTAAGAAATTCTTCAAAAGTGCGCCTCAGGGACTTGCTTTAACAGTGTTGAGTTTTTTTGCTTCTTTTGTGATTGTTTTCTTTTTAGGTCTCCTCATCGGCCTTGGCATGGTGCTTTCACTGTTGCTTGCGGCAATTGTTTCAGGAATTTCCTCGGCAGTTGTGTTGCCCGTTATTCGGAATATGGACGTAAATCAAAAAGTTAAACTCTCTATGGTTATTGATTCTGCTCTCTCAGATGTTCTTTGCATTCTTGCAACAGTGACTATTGTTGAGGTTGTAACACGTAACACGTTTAGTGCTGCTCAAGTAACAAACAGCATCCTCTCAGCATTTCTTATTGCCATCACAGTAGGATTGGTTTGCGGTTATGTTTGGTCGCTCATACTCATTAAATGGCTTAAAGCAAGAGGAACATTTCACATACTTACCCTTGCTTGTATGATGGTTGTTTTTTCACTAACACAGATTCTCGGGGCAAATGGTGCAATTGCTGCTTTGGTGTTCGGACTTGTCTTAGGAAATTCTGCAAAGGCAGCAGATCTCTTGCGAGAGAAAATCAACCTCATCACAAAATCGGGAAAAGAGTTTTATGCAGAAATCTCTTTTCTTATTAAGACCTTCTTTTTTGTCTATTTGGGACTGCTCATTGACTTTTCTCAACCACTAAGTTTTTTGTGGGCTTTCATCATCCTTGTGGGACTTTATCTTGCGCGCCCTTTTGCAGTATGGGTTGCGCTCGACAAAAAAACGCCCCTTTCTGATGTGCAACTCGCAGAAGTGCTCATTCCCAAAGGTCTTGCAGCAGCAGTTCTTGTGCAATTGCCCTTGCAAGCAAAGATTCCTGGAGCTGAGAAATTAGTGAACATCGTACTTGCAGTTATTTTATTAAGTATAATTGCGTCCACAATACTGGTTTTCCTAGTACAGAAAGGAACGTACAAGGGCATTTACCCCTTCTTATATGACAAATACAGCACACTTAAAAAAGGATCAACGAAACTACGAAAAAAGGACTCTGCAAAGGAAAGAGTGAACGGCAGAGGTAAGAAACAGCCTGAGTGATTGGGTAACTTGATTTAATAAATTGATGTAACAAGAGTGCGTTAAAAGCATTGACTACCAAAAAAATAATGAGAGACGTATTGATTGGTAACAAGAACCAGTGAACAAAAAACAAAAAATAGCAGCAAGGAGTGACAACAACGATGAAGAAGACAAAAATCATTGCAACATTAGGTCCTGCAAGTTCTTCAAAAGAGATGATCAAGCAACTCCACGAGGCAGGTGTTGATATTGTACGACTCAACATGAGTCATGGAGATCACGACTTTGCAAGAAGCATCATTGAAAACGTAAGGGCTGTGAGTAAGAACATTGCCATTCTTCTTGATACAAAAGGTCCTGAAATTAGAACCAAGGACGTCCTTGAACCTGTTACGTTTAATGAAGGCGCTCTTGTTACTCTTACGTATGGTTCACAGTATTGCACTCAAGACACCATCTACATCACCTACCAAAATCTTCCCAATGAAGTACAGGTTGGAACTACAATCATTCTTGATGATGGCGCGATTGAGCTTCGTGTTGAGGAAGTACGTCCTGATTCTCTTCTCTGCTCAGTTATAGAAGGAGGCATTCTTAAGGGAAAGAAAACACTCAATGTTCCGAATGTGAATATTAAACTTCCTTCTGTTTCTCAAGAAGATTTTGATGATATTAGTTTTGCAATTGAACAAGAAGTGGATTTTATCGCTGCTTCTTTTATTCGATCACAAGAAGATGTCCTTGCAATTCGCAAACTTCTTGAAGAGAAACAATCGAAAATACAAATAATTAGCAAGATCGAATCACGCCAAGGCGTTGAGAATCTTACAGAGATTATTGAAGTTTCTGATGGGATCATGGTTGCACGAGGAGACCTTGGCGTTGAGATGCGTGCAGAAGAAGTTCCCATCATTCAAAAGAAAATTGTTGAAGCATGTAATTTGCATGCAAAACCTGTTATTGTTGCAACGCAGATGCTTGAGAGTATGATTACAGCTCCAAGGCCTACACGTGCAGAAACATCAGATGTTGCAAACGCCATTCTTGATGGAACTGATGCGATTATGCTTAGTGCTGAGAGTGCTGTTGGAAAATACCCTCTTAAAGCAGTTCAAACAATGGTGCGTATCGCCGAGTACATTGAACAGGAGCGAGAAGAGTATCAAAACAAGTTGTTTCACAGAAGCTCTTCTAGGATAACTGATGCGATTTGTAGATCTTCTTTTTACATGGCAAGAGATCTTCACGCAGATTTCATTGTTGCACCAACGATGAGCGGGTACACTGCTCGCAACCTTGCAAAGTTTAGACCTCCCGTGCACATTCTTGCAACAACTCCTGATGAACGATGCGCAAGGCAGCTTAATCTTCTCTATGGCGTGGTGCCCATCGTTTCTGAACACAAAGGAGATCGCAGATCCTTCATTGATAACTCAGTGGGTGAACTTGTGGATAGGGGCTATCTCAAACCTGAACATCTCATCATCATCACAGCAGGAATGCACGTAGGAAAATCAGGATCTACAAACCTTCTTGAAGTTCACAAAGTGGGTGAATTACTACAAACAAACAAAGACTAGAAAACAACAACGAGAAGGAGACGTTGCGAAAAGGTGATTGGAAAATGGTCAAATACAAGAAAGCTGGCAACTAAAAAACACAAAAAAGTTTTTTTCAAACCCAAAGTATTTAAGTGCATTCTACTTCCCCCTCGGTTAAAGAGGTGAATACGTATTATGGCAGGCTATGAAGATTTTGTTGATCTTTCTTACAAACCCTCATCAAAGGATGTTATTGCAACGTTTCGAGTAAAAGTTCCTCGATGGTCATCAAAGAAACGAGCATGGGGTGCGGTTGCTTCCGAAAGCTCTGTGGGAACCTGGGCAGAAACCAAGGCACTCCACTACAAACACGTGCAAAAAGTTGCGGGAAAAGTATTCTATGCAAAGGATGACCATATCAGAATTGCCTATCCTGAAGAGCACTTTGAAGCGGGCAACATGAGTCAAATCCTCGCATCTATTGCAGGAAATGTTTTTGGTATGAAAGCAGTTGATGCTCTGCGTCTTGAAGACATCCAATTCACTAAAAAACTTGTAAGATCATTTAAAGGTCCTGGTGTTGGGAAAGCAGGCATTAAGAAGATCTTCAATAATCCTAAACGACCTATTATGCTTTCTGTTCCTAAGCCCAAGGTAGGTATGACTACTGCTGAGCATTGTGAGATTGGACGTCAAATCTGGTCTGGAGGCCTTGATCTTCTCAAAGATGATGAGAATCTCACCAATCAGCGTTTCAACCCCTTTGAAAAAAGAGTGGAAAAAGCACTAAAAATAAGAGATAAGATAGAACGAGAAACAGGTGAGAAGAAAAGTTATCTTATCAACATTACCGGCCCAACAGTAAAGGAAATGGAACGCCGTGCGAAATTCATCGCAGATCATGGCGGGGAATTTGCAATGATTGATATCATTACCACAGGGTGGGCTGCTGTGAGTTCCATGAGAGAAATCTGTGGAGATTTAGGTCTTGCTATTCACGCCCACAGAGCAATGCATGGCGCTATGACGAGAACTCCCCGGCACGGATTTTCTATGAACTGCGTTGCAAAATGTGCACGTCTTCTTGGAACAGATACTCTACACATAGGAACGGCAAATATTGGAAAACTTGTAGGATCACGTGAGGAAGTAGAACACCTTGAAAAACAATGTACCCTCAAACAGGTTCCAGCATCCAGGAAACTGCACATTCTTGAACAGGATTGGGGATCTAAAAAAGCACTCTTTCCTTGTTCATCAGGAGGCTTACATCCTTTAGTTATTGACAAGGTTATGGACCGCATGGGAACAGATCTTATGCTCCAAATTGGCGGAGGTATTCACGGCCATCCAAACGGTTCTTACGCAGGAGCAAAAGCAATGCGTGAGGCTGTTGAAGCATATCTTGCAGGAGAAAACCTTCTTGATGCTGCAAAAAAGAGCAAGGAATTAGGTGTTGCACTCAAACACTTTGGAAGAAAAGCAGTGAGGTAAACTACCCACTTATACGCTTAGCAAACCTCCCATGAGGTGTTTACGTGCGAAGAGGTGAACCTGCTGGTGCTCTAGTGTGCGTGGAATGTCTTCACTATGTTGTGTATCGCTCCTTGAGAGGTCAGAGTGGATTGTTTAAGGTTAAATGCTGTGCACTCAAACGATGTGTTCAGGACATCCACGCCACATTTTTGGAGTTTTTCTTCAATTCTTGTTGTATATCCCATACGAAGAAGAGTAATGTGAGGGTTAAATGCGATGTGATCATCTTTAAACTGTGGCAACACATTATCAACTGCTTCTTTAAGATGCTCAACACCCTCAACTCCCATCCACAAGCAACGATGTCTAAAATGTCCTACGTGCGTTAGCCTGATGGTAAAGGGTTTGAACCTGATGGTTTGCAACTTCTTTATGATATCTTCTACCTGTTCAATTTCTCCTAAGAATTTCAGAGTTATATGCATGTTTTCTGGTCGCTCAAATTTTCCCTTGAATTCTTTTCTAAGCTCTTCTTGTACTTGTGCGAGTTGATCTTTTACGTTTTGAGGAGGTTCAATATCAATAAAGCATCTCATACAATCACCGTTTCTTGACAGAACATTTCCACGAGTTTGTGAAACTCTTCACGAGTCATTTCAAGTGTTGCTGTGTTTTCATTCGGGTGAAAACCAACAATATCTGCTTCCCACACTTGCTTATCAATGAGAAAGACCACGTCTTTTGCGCTCTCATAGATCAGTGTTAAGGGAGAAACTGATCCAGGTTCTACGTGAAGTATTTGTCGTAAAAGCTCCGCACTACCAAGAGAAAAATGCTTAACCCCTACTTTCTTTGCAAGTGCTTTGAGGTCTGCACGTTGAGTTGAAGGTAACGTGTAGAGGTAGAGCTTTCCCGTCTTCTTAGCCTTAAGAAAAAGATTTTTGCAATGCACTCCGGGTATATCCTTGCAAACCTTCTCAGCAATTTGTGAAGTAAATACTGGCTCATGTTCATGATTCACATAGTGAATGTTGTGCTCTCTAAGATATTGTTCTACTTCTTCCTTCATCTCACTTCACATGATGTACATGCGTGCAACAAATTTAAAAAGATACCGCGCTTGTAGAGAGATTATGAGAACCAAGGAGTACAATTGTGATGATCTTTTCGTCAATCGTTGGTCTCCTCGCACATTTACCGGGGAGAGTATCAGCGACGAGCAACTCATGGCACTTTTTGAGGCAGCTCGTTGGGCTCCTTCGAGTTTTAATGAACAGCCCTGGAGAATTATTTATGCAAAACGTGACACTCCTTCATGGGATAAGCTTTTTGACCTTCTTGCTGAGCCGAATAAGGCATGGTGCAAACATGCTGCGGCTCTTTTTGTCTTCGTTTCATCTGAGCACTTTACTCACAACAATAAACCCAACCGAACACATAGCTACTGTACAGGTGCTGCGTGGATGAGTTTTGCCCTGCAAGCCTCCCTTATGGGTCTTGCAGCGCACGGTATGGCCGGATTTGACTACGATCGTGCAAAAAAAGAACTTAACATTCCCGACGGGTTCTGTGTTGAGGCAATGGCCGCAGTGGGGGTTGTTCCACCCACAACGAGCGAGGAAAAAACAGATCGTAAACCTGTCAAGGAATTTATTTTTGAAGGTTCAATGAAAGAACATAGGTGAACTACCGATTCAACGCGATTACATACAGGCGAACATGAAAAAAGAACTTCACGTTATCATCAAGGGCATTGTGCAGGGCGTTTCTTTTAGGGCTGCTCTGCGTGATCATGCACAATCACGACGAGTAACGGGATGGGTGCGCAATAACCCTGATGGAAGCGTGGAAGCTGTGATGCAAGGAGAGGAGGAAGCCTTGCAAAAACTCTTACTCTTTTGTACCATTGGTCCTTCTGGCGCTCGAGTTGAAAGCGTTGAGAAGACCTGGAGAACACCCACAGAACAGTACGAAACATTTGAAATACGGAGGTAATACCAATGACACACGAACTACCACAACTACCTTATGCGTACGACGCACTTGAACCGCACATTGATGCGCGAACAATGGAGATTCACCACACCAAGCACCACCAAGGATACGTGGACAAGCTTAACGCAGCAATTAAAGGAACAGACCTTGAGG
>RFJL01000039.1 GCA_003695435.1 Candidatus Woesearchaeota archaeon | reverse complement strand
GCAAAAACAAGTACAACAACCACAACCTTTATAAACCCCCTCGCTGATTTTTGACGGTATGGGTAAAAAATCTAACGGCCTTAATGCCGGCTCAAAACTCAAGAAAAGACGTAAGACGAGTCTGTGGAAAAAGAAAAGTTATGCTGCTAAAGTACTTGGACTAAAAAAGAAGTCTGACCCTCTTAGTGGTGCGAGTCAAGCAAAAGGTATTGTTCTTCAGAAGATTCAAAAAGAAGCTAAACAACCTAACTCAGCTATGCGTAAATGTGCGCGTGTTCAACTTATTAAAAACGGTAAACAAGTAACTGCATTTCTTCCAGGAGATGGTGCTCAAAAACTCGTTAACGAGCACGATGAAGTAATCATCGAGTGTATCGGTGGGAAAATGGGCCGTGCTAAAGGAGACATTGCAGGAGTACGCTGGCAAGTCATAAAAGTGAATGATCAAGCTCTTGAATCCTTAAGAAAAGGTAAAGTGGAGAAAGCAAGAAAATGAGTGAAGTTCTAGCATTCAATAAGTGGTCAACTCAAGGCATTACCGTCGCAGATCCAGGCCTTAAAAAATACATCAATCTTGAACCTCGCATCGTTCCTCGAACAGGAGGTAAGAATGTAAAGACTCGATTCCACAAGTCAAAAACATTCATCATTGAGCGTATGATGAATCGCCTGCAAGTCTCAGGTCACACAGGTAAAAAACATGTTCGTTCATCAGGACATAACACAGGAAAAGCTCAATTAGTGTACAACACCATGCAAAGAGCGCTTGAAATTATTGAAGAGCGTACAAAAGAAAATCCTATTGCAGTTGTTGTTGGGGCTATTGAAAACGCTGCTCCTCGTGAAGAAGTTATCGCAATTGAATATGGTGGTGCTCGCTATCCAAAAGCAGTTGAGATGAGTCCTTCTCGACGCGTGGATTTTGCTCTTCGTCAACTTGTAACTGCTGCTACAACGAAGTCTTTTGATTCTAAGAAGGCAATTGAAGTTGCTCTTGCAGACGAGATTGTTAACGCTTACAAATTGTCTAACCAATCAGTCGCTATTTCTAAGAAAAACGAGATTGAACGACAAGCAGATTCTTCTAGATAAGGCTTGGAGAAGAATCCAGTCACTTCGAACTGTTTGTTTCTTTCAGATTATTTCAATTTATTTTGCAGAAATCTAAAGCACAGTCTCTGTGCATTTGTGTGGGCACGTGAGCATTTCTTGAAAACTTACCAGGAGGGCTTTCTTTAAAAAGAAGTTTTCAAATGTAACAAACGGAAGTAACGGAAATCACGGAAAAATCGGAACATTTATATATAATTGGTACTACACTACTTCTTATCACACGAACTGCTCACTCTGCTGGGGGGTGGAGCTGGGCTTACGAAAGGGAGTGTGGGTCATGAGTTCACTTGGACATGGGGGTGGCCAAGTTGTTTACCCAAGAGGGGCGTTTTTGCCCCTCTTTGATTTTTTCATAGGAAAAGATCAATGGGTGAAAAAGTCGCTTAACCTGGCGCTAAGAGAACTCGCGTAACAAAAAGGGGGTAAAACAACATGTTAACACAAGTAGCGTCAGCTATAAGTCTAGGAGCCGTATACTACGCGCTACTCACACTTATTGCAGGAACCGTAAGCATACCACTACTTACCATCATTACAGGATTTTCATTAGTTATGAGCAGAACCAACAAAGGTTGGGGGCTTTTACACAAAGGAATACAACAGAGGTGAACACTATGTCCATACAAGCAGCAATAGCAAAAAGAACACCACAAAGACTCATTGCACAGCAAAGAGATCTTGAGAAAACACTTAGTTTTGCAAATCTTCGCGTGTTTCCAACACTCTCTTTTAAACATGATGCACAACAATTAGAACGCGACGTGAGCGAAGTTCTAGCAGAGCTCGGACTGCCTCAACCATACAGACAATCTGAAGAGAGTGCACAATTGTGGCCCAATACCTACATCATTCAAAGAAGAGATCATCAATTTCCCTTATGCGATGCCTTGTTTGTAGAGTATAAAACTGCAAGAATGGGTTTTCTTCTAAGCGAACAAGAAAAATTCACACACACCATCTCATCACCTCTCAACGCAGGAGATTTCGCGCAAAGACTGCATGAAAAAAATAATGCACATATCATCGTACAAGAACTAATGATTCACGGAGATATGGGAAATTATGCGTGGATTTGTGATGCTCTTGAACATGCAGAATACCACCTCCACTATGTAGAATAACTATTTAGAATAAAGAGTGGAAGAGCCTTGTTGAAACGTAGACCTCAAGGATTGCAGCAAGAACAATGCAACAAATGCTTAGTGCGAAGAGTTTAAACGCATCGCGCGCAATTGCCTTCTTCCACTTTTTTGAGAGTACTGCTTGAGAGAGCAGTCCTCCTGCTATTGCTGCAATAAGAAAACCCGTAACCTCCGGGATGAGGTGAATAGAGAATAACAGAACAATCTTAATTGCTTGCTCTTTTGTTGTTGCTATAAGTTTAATCATTTCTACAAGAAAAGTTGCAAAAACTGAGCCGTTAAGAACAACAAGAAACATACTTGAAGCACCATACAAAAAGGAAAGTCCAAACGCAAGAAGAGCGAGAAACAAGTTTTTTGAGAGTATTGCAAGTGTTTGTTCCAAAGATATGGGAGGAAGACCTTCAAGAAAACTCTCAAAAGTTTCAAGAGAGAGTCCCTTCGTGTTAAGAACATACTCTTGTTGGAATGAAAACACTTCTGATGCAAGGGTTGGTGGAAGAAGAAAGCTTAACAACACGTAACCCACAAACAACCCAAAAAAAAGCAATACATATACTTCAATAACGCGTCGATGGACTTCAAAAAAAGGATGTGTTGCTCGAAACTCCCCTTCTGATCGCAAGAGAACTTCCATAAGTAGAGGAACGGTGAGCAAAGTCCAGAAAAAGAGCATGAGGAGTGAAATTTCCTCTCGGAGTGCAACAAATGCTCCTGCAAAGGAGATTAAAGTAAATAAAAGACCAAAAAAAAACACCACCCACGGTTGTTCGAGTGCACGTCTGCCATTCACAAGTGATTCAAACATTGTTACCTTCGCTTCTCAAAGTAATCTTCCCAAAAATCATCATCAGAAGATTTCCTTGTGTAGAGGAATAGTCCTAAGAGAAGTGCAAGAGTAATAAGAACAATGCCTAGGAAGCGAGTAGCATCAAGGTTTAATGCCTGCAAGAAACCTGCTGCTTCCCCTATTGCTGATGATGCGTCTTCAGATGGTGAGATGTCTGGGCATTCTCCTTGTTTTGCGCCTTTAGATGCGTAGGCTTTCCATTCTCTTACAGGAATGTTAAGCTCTTTTTGCTGATCAGTTCCTGGACGAATGCAAATGGTAATGATGTTGTTTTGACGAGCTGACGAAGAAGGCGTAACTTGTAGCTGTTCTTCTTCAACTGAGCAACTTCTTGTTTCCACCCTGCTACCTCCGTTATCACAAACGTTGGTACACGTTCTTTGTTGCGTGCCTCCACTACAAACACTCCAAGAGTCACAGGTCCATTTTTGATTACAGCCTCCTTTGCTTCTTCCTCCTGAAGAGCTTTTGTCATCTCCTCCCGATGAAGAGACTCCATTAACAATTACTGCTGTGTTTTCTTGTGCTGTGATATTATTCAAAGCAGTAAATGATGCACTTACCGATTTTGTACCTGTGGTAAGGGGCGTGTAGACAAAAGAGTAGGAAGCGTTTGTAAGAGTGAGAGTATCTGTTCCTTCAGGTGTGGTGATCTCAACAATTCCCGAGGGGTAATTGGTTCCGTTATCATAAGTAACTGTGCCCCGTAGAGTCGTTGATTCTCCCAGGGTTATGGTAGCAGGGTTTGCACTCAAAGTGATGATAACGTCATAGGTTACCTGCACTGTTGAAGATGCCGTATTAGTATTTGCAAAGGGATCTTCAGCGTAAATGGTAAAGACGTAGTCTCCTTCTGGTGTGTTTGCATCTGTTGTTATGCTTGCTGTGTACTCATCACCAGCCCCCATTAGGTTGAGCAACTCAACACTACCGTTAGGATACGTTACATTTGCAAGCACGTTGGAAATACCCGAGATGTCCGTGATAGTTGCGTTGAGGAGAAGATCCTCTCCTCGAACAATTTGTGTGTCCTGGTTAAAGGTGATGGTTGGACCTGATGTGTCGATGATGGTGAGTGTTTGCTGAGGTGAAGTAATACTGTTTTGTGCGTCATCTGAACAAGTAACGGTGTAGTTGTAGACGCCGACAGGCAAGGTATGTTGAAGAATTCCTTCAACTCCTGAGGTAAGTTTTCCTGAAACAGTGCTACCATCAGAGATGCTTACAGTACACTCAAGTGTTGAGTCCCACGTGTCTGAGACGTTGATAGTGAAATTGACAGAGACATCAGACGTATTTGGTCCAATACTCGTAATCACAGGTGCAGTGCTATCGACGATGAGTGTAAAGACAAAGGTTGCGTTGTTACCAACAGCGTCTTGCGTATATGCGGTAATAGTGTGAGGGCCATCAGTAAAGATGCTTGCATTGATGGTGTGATTGCCAGTAGTGTTGATCGTAGTATTCGCATAGGCAAACTGCGTGTAGTTAACTTCGTAATTATCAGTTGTGAGGAGAGTTATTTGCGTTGAGGGTGCGATGATACTTGCGTTTTGCGGGTTGATAGTGACGTTGGGAGGGGTTTTGTCGAGGAAGTAGTTTTGCGCAGGTGCAGCAGTTGTGTGTCCTGCAAGATCTTCACAGCGCACCGTCCAGGTATGTGCTCCCTCTGTTACGTTTTGCGCAGAGATTGCTGCCTGCACGCCAGAAGTAACGTTAAGTGTGATTGTCTGAGTGTTGTCAATGAGTACTGCGCAAGTAAGTGTTGGTGCGAGGTTGTCTGTTGCGGTGAAGAGGAATTGTTGCTGAGCATTTACAATTGCACCTTCTGCTGGAGCGTCTAGAGTAACATTTGGCGCAATGCCATCAATGAAAAGACTGCCGTTAAGAGTTATTTCTTCTCCGCCATTGTTTGCTGCTAAGTACGTAAAACACACTTGATCTCCGTTGACATATCCTGAAAAGTCAACCGTTTGCGTGAAGCGAGGCCCACCTAGAAGAGAGATTTGACTTGATGTGTTACCAGAACAGCGTTGATGCGTGAAGGAGACGTAATCAATCCCTGTTTCGGGATCTGTTGCATTAACACCAACAAGGTAACTTATACCTTCCTTGAAGTACGCGTTGTTTTGCGGATCTTCTTCGCTAAGAAGAGGTGCGGAGTCATCGTTGATAATAGTAATGTTAAAGAGATGTGTTTGTGTGCTTCCTTGACTGTCTGTTGTAATAACGCTAAGCTGTGCTGTGGTGTTTGAAGTTACTTGGGGAGCTGCAATGTTCATCTCAAAAAGAGCAAGGAGCACATTAGTTGCAATCGTCCCGTTCTCCCACATGGCAGAAGTGTTAGTTTGCGTCTCTATCCAATCTGTGTAATTAGTTACTGAGTTGAGAGTAAATCCGTTGAGAGCAAGTTCAACCTTGGTGATGGGATCTTGTGAGCCATAATTGTTAATGGTAAGATTTGCATCACTTGCAGTTGTTTCCATAAGAGAAATTGTTGAGAAGTTCACCGTTGCGCTGTGAACTGCTGAAAAGAGTGAAAGCGCAAGAATGCATGTGATAAGTATAATGACCTCTTTTCTCATCTGTTTGCCCTACCCCCACAATAGACAAGAATCTACTAGTGGGGGATTTAGTATACTGTTTTGGTTTTTGTATTTATAAATCTTATGAAAAAGGAAGAGCGAGGAAGAACACATCGCACCCCCTGTGCGCAAAAACTGCAAAGGAAATTGACAAGGACTGCAAGAACACTCAAAACGAAGAGGAACCAAAAAAGACCTCCGCATTATAAGATATCTATATTAAGAAGGTCTAAACTTAAATAGTGTTTCAACCACATTTATAAACCAGTTCTTTCCTAGCAAATAAATCATGAAAGACGCAGCAACAACACCCTACTATCTATTCGTAAATACACAAACCGCACCTCTGAGCATTTCAACCTACGCTGCAGATGAGGTTGAAGCAACAGATGACTTTCTTATTCCGCGCACAGGTCCTCGTATGACCCTGCATTTTGAACAACCAGATCTTGCTCTTGCAATTGCTCAAGGTCTGCGCTGTATTCCATCCTGCGCAGGAATTGCTATTGAGTCATCTTTACGAGCACTTGTTGATACCTATCAATTCTTCATTGACAAGCTTGTTGAGCGTCACAGCGCCATTCACAAAAAAGCACAAAGTCGTTTTAGAACTGTCCGAAACGACTTCATCTCAATCCAACCGCTCTCACAAGAGTATTTTCGAATAGAGCACTTTCCCTACCACGCAGTACTTGATGCGTTTGATGATCGAATACTGCTTGATAAAAGCAAATCAAAAAGGCTTTGTGAAACATCTCAAGTAGTTGAAGGTGTTAGACGCATCCTCTCAAGAGAGGTTGCTCCTTTTTCTTTTGTAGGCTCAGCACACGGACATACAAGAAGCATCTGCCAGCTAGTACAAGAACACAACGAATCCCTGCACTACCTTCGACGATGAAAGTCCTTCACCTTCATGCACCAACACCAATTGGAGAAATTGACTTTGATACTTCTCCTTTGCCAAAACGCATTGGTATTATCGGCACTATTCAGACCAAACCAGATCTTGAACGAGTAAAAGAATACTTAGAATCAAAAGGTCATGAGGCTTTTGTCGGAGGACAAGTGCTTGGTTGTGATCAAAACGCAGCACTTGCAATCAATCGTGATGTTGATGCATTTCTCTTCGTGGGCTCAGGGTACTTCCATCCTGTTGGTATCGCACATAAGTTTGATAAGATTTGTTATACGTGGAGACCGGGTGAAAAAACAGTTGATCCCGTTCCACCTGAGCGTTATGAAGAGATTGAGAAAAGAAAACGTGGCATGCTTGCAAAGTTTTACTCATCTGATGTGATCGGCGTGTTAATGTCTTGTAAATCAGGTCAGGCAACGGTACAAAGCTCGCTTAAAAAAATCTTTGAATTACAAGAACAATACCCTGAAAAACAGTTTTATTTCTTTGCATACAACACGTTTGACTTTGGGTCTCTTGAAGATTTCAACTTCGTGCAGTGCTGGATTAATACACAGTGCCCACGCATTCGCGAGGATCTCAAAGTACTCAATATTGAAGACCTTACAAAGGCTTCGTACATTCATGTCAATCTTGATGACATTAAAAAAAAGTAAAGGCGTACCTTCTTGACAAGCAACAACCCCCTCTGCAGCTTCTTTACCTTCTTAGCTCGTCACGTTTCTCATAGCTCCAACAGAGTACTTTATACTACTTGGTAAGATGAGCATATTTATAGGAGTGTAACAATAGAATACAGTATGACTTCGTTAGAGCAGATCTTCGTCCTAATTGTTGTATTTTTCATAGCAAGATATGTCTTTCGTGATGCACCTACAAGATATGCTAATTTTGGCGCTGCTCTTGTGGTGGGTGTGATACTTAGCATTCCTTTTGTAATTCCTGCACTGAGCACTTTTCTCTCCTACGCTGTTGTCATTGCCTTTATGATTGTGATGCTTTTTGGTCTGCTGGTTCTTTTCGGGGATTATCATTTCAAGCAATATTTGCAAGGTGGTGAGACAAAGTATTGGCTTATCATCGCAGCGGTTTTGATATCTGCTTTTGCACTCTCACAAGTTGTGGGTGAACAGTTACTTGAAGAAGAAGTATTTACGGGCGCTGCTGTAAAGACCCCTGAAGCCGCAATTGAAGGAAAGCAATTTCTTGATGCAGTATTTATTATCATCGTTGCAATTGCGATTTTGACAACATTTGCTGTGTTTAAGTTCTGACCTCTAGGCATCCAAGGTGCTTGTAACCAGCGTACCTCTTCGTGCATCTTCTGTTACCCTCACACATAAACATAACGCATGAATCTATGCAACACCTGAATCTATGCATTACTCCTTGACAAGTCTATCAAATACCAGATGTTCCTTGTTTGTGCGAAAACAAACGCAAAACTACGATCATTTAAATACAAGAACAGCACTCTGCAATGCATGTCGCAGCATTCTCTTGAAGAACAAATCAAGCCAAAACTTACAAAACTCCTCGGAGTATCAATTGAGGAGCTGAATGAGAACATTGCGCAAAGACTCAAACAATCCCCTCTTCTTGATTTTGATATTGACACGTCTCTTACTCTTAAAGAAGCAAAGAAACGCTACAGAGTGACGTATTTTAGACGTTTGCTCCGCATGACGTACGGAAATATTTCTGAAGCTGCAAAACTTGCAGGCATTGATCGAAGAAGCCTTCATAGGTTTATTTCAGAAACAGGTATTGATGTTGAGCGCATTCGTGAGGAGATGATCAAGCCTTATGAGTTGAGAAAAGATGAAATTGCGGGGTTAATTGAAGGCGAACTCAGACAATACGAAGGTATTGTACACCCACAACGGCTCAGTGAAGCATACAATAAAGTATATGACGTTTCCAGTGAAATTGTAGACCTTCTTCCTGAAGAACACCCAACTCTCAAAGAAGCAGAAGAGCGTTTTGAAAAAGCCTTCATTAATGCCGTGATTAAGGAGTCCTCATCTCTTAGGGATGCCGCGCATAAGCTTGACATCGCGTATGAGACCCTCTTGAGAAAGAAGTGATCATTGCTTCTCGAATTCAATCCTTACTTTTGCGATCTTCTTGAGGATGTTAAGCTCTTTGATGAGAACAATCCAATCAGAGAGCAGCCAAGTGACAACTTGTCAGATCGTGACCCATCCGACAATGACCATTCCTTCATGAAACAATGAATTGAGCAAATTTTCCTCGAGTGATTCCTGTGCTGCGAAGATGACTGATGCACTGATGAAGGTTGCTCCGATGATGACAACTCCAACCATTTTTGAGAAGAACACACGTAATTCTTTTTTCTTGAGTGCAGACAGGTAATCAAAATAGAGATGGATACCTTTAATCGCCTTTTTTTTCTTCTTATCGCGTTTAGGAATATCTAGGCGGATCACTGCATTTCGTCCTTTAAGTTCATCAAAACTCTCGATAAGATATGCTACGAACTCCTCATCAAGGTCTTTTTTGTGATATGCTTTAGTATTATCCCATTCATTGAAGATCTCTTCATAAGTGTCAAGCGCTATCGCTACAACAAAATCCCCTTTACGGGTCGTTTCATAGCGGTGTTCTAGAGTGAACGTCATAGACTGTGTTACGCCTCGAGGGAGTATATATGGCTTCCTACAAAAGAGTGTTTTAGAAGAAGAGTAAGGAGGCAGCCCCTTCCTTTTTGCTTGCGAAAGAGTACGATACAATGAGGTACAGTGCAGAAGAGTGAAGCAAATGATAAACCTCCTGTAAAAAACAAAAAGAATTTAATATACTCTTGACATACGGGTCAGCAGATGAAGATATACTTATTCTCCCTTGCGCTCATCGTTCTTGGAGGTTTATTTCTAGGAAACAGCATAACAGGCTACGTAATCTCTCAGAGTTGCTGCTCAGGAGAGGATTGCGCTCCTGAAAATCTTTGCGGGTTCGCTATGCCCCCAGAAGAGCTGAAACCACACTGGATTGACGTTCTTTTCGGTCTCTCTTTGATCTTTGGCGGCGTTTCCCTGTTCTTGTATAAAGAGATACGCCGCAAGAAGCTTTATAAATAAACTTTCTTACGTTCTGCTCCATGACAAAAACAAATACAGCCCATAGGGGACAGCTGGTAGCTATTTTGAGCTACTTGACCATCATTGGGTGGATCATCGCTCTGGTGCTACATTTCACACAGGGCAAGACAAGACTTGGCAGCTATCATCTTCGCCAGACATTGCTTTTAGCAATTGTAGGAATCATTCTAGGCTGGATCCCTCTGGTACGTATGTTTGCATGGATCGTTCTCTTCGTCTTCTGGATCATAGGATTCGTCTATGCCATCCAAGGAGTTGAAAAGCCAATTCCACTCATCGGTAAGCCAGCTCAAGAATGGTTCAAAAGCCTTTGAACCTTGAACGGTTAAATTATTTCTTCTCCTTTTTTCTTTAACCTTTCTTTTGGATACATCTATAGCGCAAGGAGACAGTAGTTCTGATGTGATTGTCACACAATCTTCTTATTTCCCTCTGTCTTTATACCTCTCATATGATGTATTCGCGACAGCCCTTATATCAGGCACCTTTCCGCACAAGCTATGCTTCAAACATTATGTATTCTGCGACAGGCGTTGAGCGACCTCTCGAATACTCCCCTTCTTTTGTTGAACACGTAAGATCAATGCCAAGTTATGAATCTCCTTCCCACTACGCCTCGCCAACCACTCTTTACGAAGGAAATGAACAAGAAGAACCAACTTGCATTCAGCACATTGATCAACCAACCACATTCTTGAAACCGAACAGAGCGCCGACACGATTCATCGGCAAAGCAGAAGAAGTGAAGGAATATTTGCTTGAAACCTGGGATCATCTTATGCACAAAGAATTCCCTTGCGATATTGATATTCACATCTTAAGTTATGAAGCGATGAAAAAACATCTCAAGGAAAACTTTCACCCAGGCATTCTTGGCTTTGCACGTAATGGTCATGCAACGTATCAGAGGTCGCGGATTTTTGTGCGTGAAGGCGAGCTTGACATTGTGCTCGAGACACTGGGGCATGAGCTTGGTCACGTACTCACCCCTCCCTTAGATGACCCCGTTGATGAAGAAGCTAAGGCGTACGCGTTTGAAGCTGCTTGGGTGAAAAAGATTAAAGAGTTTAACATCGCTGGTCTTGCAAGCAACTTTAAGGATATGCCTGAGCCTGCAAGAAATGGTGTGCATGATAAAGCTGCAAGATTTGTTCGGCTCACCTTACTAAAAAAGGGAGATGCAAAAGAACTCTTCTCAGCAATTGCGAAAAGAACATTAAGATGCTCGTGAAACTCTTCTAGGTTTAGGTGCTGGTTGCTGTACTGCAAGTAACGCTTCTTGTGCACGTCTTTGCTGTTCTTGCAATCGCGCCTGTTCTTCCAGAAGAGCTGCGCGTTCTTGTTCTTTCTCTACTTGATCAAGAAGCTGTTTCACCGTTGTGATCTGATTTGCTATTTGTTTATCAAGAGCAAGGTTCTGTGCCTTAAGGTGTTCAAATGATGCTTGTAAATTTGCTTTTCTCGCTGCAGTAATGGTGACGTCCCGATCGATCAGGGAAAGCCTATCATAAAGGTCAACTATACCCAATGCCGCTATGCTATACAGTAGGATAATTGCAAAAGTAACAACCCCTAGGAAGATCTTCGTAGCCTTACCCATTCTTAAGCTCACCTCGTAACTGCTCTTCTTGAGCTTGAAGTGCGCTCAACTCATCAAGAAGCTGTGCGTGTTGTGCCTGCGCTGCCTGGTATTGTTTTTGCAGAAACGAGTATTCCTGTGAAAGCGTATCTGCAATTTGTTGCTGAGAAGAAATCTTTGATTCTGCCTTGATGAACAAGGATCCGATAACTGCACCACCTAGAATTACCAGCAAGGAGATCATGATAAGTGCATTCACTTCTCCTTGTGTCTCAAATATACCTGCTGTGTTAAGGATACGTGCAAGAAGTAGTGAGAGAATTACCCACAAACACATCCAGAAAATATATGAGATGGGTGTGTGCAGCGCAGATACCTTAAGATCTGTTCCGAGACCAACACTATGAATGAACGCGATGATGAAGAGGGGGTAGCTTAGGTAGTGAATTTTTTTCCACCGCTTATAACCAATAAATTGAATCACTCGTTTTCTAGAAGTAATTGAAATGAGGATAAGGAGATAAAACGCCAAAACTCCGAGACTTAGAAGTGCAAGCCATTTATCCGAAAAATTAAATCCTAAATAATCTGATATGTGAAGGCCCTTCCCCCATTTGTAGTTATCTGCTACTGCAGATATTCCGTGAAGTAGACTAAGATAGAAACTTGCAATTGCAAAAGGTACGTGATATTTGAAGATGGCAAGATCTGCTTTAACTTTTCGTAGGAGTCGGAGTTCTCCGAGGAAGACGGTTGCGAAAAGAAAGAAAAAACTTACCAGTCCAAAGATGCGTGTGAGCATCCAGATAAGTGGAGTTGTGGTAATAAATGATGCCAGGACAATATAGAGTATAGCAACAATACTGCCAAGAATTAGAAGATGTGAAGATTTCATGCTCGCACCTCTTGAAGATCTTTAGTAAGTAAAATTGCTCTTACCCCCTCTCTACGTGCGAAATCTTGAGCTTCTTGTGGTTTGAGTAGCATCAAGCAGGTTGCAAGAACATCTGCGGTACACAGATCATCAGCAATAACACTTACACTAATAAGTTCATTGCCAAGTACGTGAGAGTGTTCATAGTCAAGGTCATATTGCAAATAATCTCCTGATGTTGCAATTGCCTCATTCCTAAGAGTTATAGTTGTAATGGCACCTTTTTTTCGGGGGTGCTGTATATCAACCACTTCTTCACCTCCTGCGATGCGCATATCTCCTCTTGCATCTATGAAAATCTCTTCTACACCGTGCGATTGAAAAAACGCGGTGAGTTCATCAACAATATATCCTTTAGCAATGCTGGAGAGATCAATTACAACATCCGGATGCGTAAGTGCGACTCTATCTTTTTTAACGTAAATGTCCTTGTAGGTACAGGAAAGTCGTGGTAAAGATTGTTTGTTTTTACGCGCGAGAAATGCTTTTCCTTTACTGATGTCATACCTTCCTTTGGTCTTTTCACAATAGACCAGTGCTTTTTTGATAACTTTGTTAAGGTGTTGTGAAACTTTAATGTCCCGCTTAGCATTAAGAGTGTTAATCTCACTGGTCATATCAAACAGATTGAAGATGTTCTCAAGTTTCAGGGCGTAGTCATAAGCGTCAGCACATAGCAGTTCTGCAATCACTTCTTCAATTCCATAGATTGTGAAGGTGATCTTATCTCCCATAAGAGGATAACTACGCTCATACATTATCTGAAGTCCTCGCTGTATATGTGATCTTCTTTGACTCCTGCCGCGATGAGGTCCGATCTAAACGTGTCAATCAGGGCGTTTGGTCCGCAAATATAATAATCACTACTGCTCCAATGAGGGATCGTCTTGATATCCTCCAGGGTAATGTGCGAATGTTTCCCAAGAGAACTTTCAACTCGTGTAAAGTAAAGTCTTACGTCAAAAGGAAGTGCGCGTACCTCTTTTAGATATGCCATGTGTGAAGGTGACTTTGCACAGTAGAATAGATGCGCATTCGCGTGCTCAGGGAGCTCTCTCAACATGCTAAGAAGAGGTGTAATACCTATTCCCCCTGCAATGAAAATATTGTTTTTATGAGGAGAGCGTAAGGTAAACCTCCCATAAGGTCCAAAAACTGCGATACGTTCTCCAGCTGTAGAAGAGAAAAGTCTTTTGGTAAAGTCTTTATGTTCTTGTATTCCCAGAGTGAGTAGATCTCCTTGAGTGTTAAGAATGGAAAACGCGCGTTTTTGCTCAAGGGCATCCTCAAATGCGAGCATAACATACTGCCCTGCCTTGTAATTAAGAGGCTCTTTGAGTTTGAGGTGTATATTGCGCACACCTTGTGCTACATCCTCCATGGAGTGCAGTATTGCGGGAATCATTTCTTCTTAATGCAAATACACCCAACTGGACAGCTTCCTGCAACTTGTTGCTGGCGTTCGTATTCCTCATCACTTATGAGAAGCTCATATTTTCCTGTTGAGGGATTACGCACAGCCCCTTTAAGCTCTGCCTTTCCTTTATTGTTAAGTTTCCAGAAGTCCTTTGAGAGGGCTTCGCATTCTCCTGCTCCGATGCAATCTTCTTGTTTGTATTCAATAATATACGCCATAGCGCCTCCTTAAGTCAACTGATAGTATTCCTCGCGAATACTTCTTATTTTGACTCTTATGCATAGTGTTCTTCCTCCCACAGCTCTTAGATTCTTTGCAAGTCTTAGGATGTTCGTGTGGGAAGCTCCCGCACAAATCCCCTTCTCTGATCTTGCAGAACTTGCAAGTATGAAGAGGAATGTCGCAAGGATACGCGAACCATTTATGTGGACAATCACCAATAAATAGTATATAATACATCTGTGTAAACCATACAAACCAAATGCTTTAAAAGAACTCGAAATGCTCTGAGAAGCGACAATACAATAGTTTAAGAGTTCAGAACAATAAAAGAAAACGTTTATTTTCAACCACCATATTTAAATAGTTCTGAACAATTTAGAAAGTCATGAAATACCTCCTTATCTTAATCTTACTCTTACCCTCAGTGCTTTCTGCACAAGTGGAAAAAGTAACCCTTGCAGATACCCTTACCGAGCATGATGCTCTTGAGAGTGTACACATCGTGCTCACGAATAACACGCAAGACCATTTCTCACTCAACCTCCCCCGGGGAGCAAAAGATGTTACAAGCGATCTTGCACACACCTTTGAAAATGATGTTCTCAACTTCTCATTGGAATGTGAATCGTGTCTAATTGAATTCTCTTACACCCTTCCCAACGTAGTAACAGAACAAGGCGACGTGCATAAGTTCACAAGGACAGTCTCAATTCCCGTAACACCTTTGATGTTTGAGTATGATGTCAAACTGCCTCAAGGAGCCGTCGTGCAAAAGTCAGATACACCTGCGATTGTTCCTCTCCCTTCAGGGATTGATACTGATGGATCGCACATTATCGTGAAATGGAGTGATCATAGCCCTAAGCTTCCAGCAATCTACGAGATTACCTTCGCATCCGCTGAAGCACAAGAAAAAAACATAGGCGAATTCTTTAGTGAGTTTGAGGAATGGCAGGCATGGACGCTCATGATATTTTTTGGAGTGTTAGGATTTATCCTAGGGGTTCTTTTTTCATCACCTAAAAAGAGTTACGCTGCACAAATCTCATCAATTCCACTTCACCTTTTAAGTCCTGATGAGAAAGTTGTGGTGCAAGTTTTGCAGAAAAAAAAGGATGCCGTCATGCAAAAAGATCTCGTTAAGGAATTGGGCTGGTCAAAGTCCAAAGTTTCTGCGGTGCTGTCCAATTTGGAGTATAAAAAAGTCATTGATCGTGAAAAATATGGAAGAAATGCAAGGGTCAGTTTACGCTTCATAAATTTCAATGAACGCCTTGACAAGTGATACCACGCAGAAGATGATGACGATATAATTCTCAACAACGCCAGGAAATCCCAGGTCAAATATTTTTATTCCTTTGTTTGCAAGAACAAAGCTAAGAAGAAAGATGGCGAAGAAGGCAAGAACAATGATACTCATCGCCTGTAAGAATTTTACTTTCATTTGAAGAGAAGTGCTCCTCCTGTTTCAAATTTTTTGAAGCTTTTAATGAGGTGCATTTTGTCTTTGACTTCGTTGTAGAGTTTTTCAAATTCTGCAACGGTAAATTCTATGATTCCTGAAGATTCTCCTTGCGCAAAGCCTATTGCAATGGTTTCATTTTTTGGATTAAGTAAATCTTCATGGATCATAATTTCTTTTACAGATGTTTTAAACTCTTGGCGTGCTTGTAAGTGTTTGGTTGTGGTTCTGATTTTAATATTCATAAAAGAAACGAGGGCACACTCTTATTTAAAACTGGTTTTGTCTCCTTGTGATGACACCAATTCTTCCACTATTTTCTCGATCGTGCTTTGCATCTCCTCTTTGATATGGCAAAGAACTTCAACCGGTAGAACCCTTTTTTCATAGGGAGCGTAGTTCTTATCAGGTTTGGGGTCGGTGAAAGGAATTCCTTGAACAAAAACATTATGCCGGTAGCGAGGGATCAAGTGATAATGTAAGTGAGGCGCTTCATTTCCAAAACAAGCTATGTTTGGTCTATCAGGGTTAAAGAGTTGTTTGAGTACTTTCCACCACGCTGGAATGATGAGAGTATAGAGTTCTTCACGTTCTTGTGCAGTTATTTCTAAGACCGTGTTTGCATCTCTTTTGGCCCATGCATAGCTACGCCCAACATAAGGGTATTGTTGTTCATGGAGGTAGAGATCCCAGAACGTAAAAGACCTAATGTTAAGATGTGCGTATGGATCTTTCATAGTACTTGGTGAGAAGAACTTCTCCTATATAGACTAAACGGATATTAACAAGAATGATTCTAAGAGGGATTTGCATGTACGTGCGAACATTTTTAAATAGGCTCTTTTGGACGCAAGCATACAATGACGACGCTTGCAGAGATTCCTCGAGAATTCTTTATTAACGGAACAGGCCTTCCCGTTAGACCTGAGGAGTACTCCTTTGGTTTTGCTTATGAGGAACTTCCTCCTCAGGGCAACATTCCCTACCTGCCCGATATTGCGCCTTTTGGGCCTACCATTTGCACTGGGGGGAGGGTTGTTGCATTTGCGGGTTGTTCTAGTCTTGATACTATTGTTGAGTGTTTGCAAATACAAGGTGCACGTGGTGCGTATAAAGAGCTCACCCCTCTTCGTTGGGATGAATCACTTCTCTACGCTGCCAAAAAAAGATTTTCCGGCTGGGATTACGAGGCCATAATGGTTCTTCCCGCAGATCTTATTCCTGGTTGTAACGAGAGTAATTATGAGCGCCTTTTCAAAAGGTACGATCAAGCCGCGATGAAACAAGGGTTTCGTTTTTCTCTTGAACTTAACCGATATGTTTATGAGTTGAAGTGATTCAACGAGAGTATGGCGCTTATTGTTCCACTGGTAACTCCTAAAAAAGATCTACACATTGATGTTGAATCACTGCGCAATTTGCTTCTTTTCTTAGAGGATTCTTTTGTTGATGCGCATTTCATCTTGGGCACCACAGGAGAGTTTCAAAAATTAACTCTTGAACAAAAAGAAAAACTCATTGATCTTACAACAACGCTTGCAACAAAACCGGTATGGATTGGTGTTACCGCTAGTTCTCTTGAGGAGACAAAAGTGCTAGTAGAACTGGCAAATAAGAGTACTGCTAAGAGCATTGTTCTTGCACCTGCTTGTTATGAGAATCCTCGTGAGGTGATTGAGACCTGTCTTGATATGAGCGAGCTTCCTCTTTACCTCTACAATAATCCAGAAATTCACCGAGGAGAAAACTTACCTCTTGACGTTGTGGACGAGTATAAGCAAAGTGTTGCTGGCATTAAAGATAGTTCAGGCCAGATCGGGTATTTTCACCAATTGCTTGATGTGCAATCGGAAACATTCAAGGTCATACAAGGACACGTGGATCTTTTGGAAGACTCTTTTGATCTTGGAGTTTCTCATTATGTATTGGGTCCTGCTAATGTTGCTCCGAATTACTTCAATGCGGTGCTTGAAAGTAAAGATAAGATGTTGCTTACAAGAATTCCTGATCTCGTACAGGATTTGCTTAGGCGTGGCAAGGGAAATATGATTAAAGGCATAAAAAACGCGCTTAAAGAGATGCAAGTGCTACGATCTGATGAACTGTTTTGATCTTTTCTCACCAAAGTTTAAAAAAGAATGCATCAACTGGAGCACCATGGTCACAATTTACCTTGCTAACCAATTAGGATTTTCTGAGACTGGGCGTTATGTCCTTGATCACCTTTTCATACCCCGGCTTAAAGAGATCGGTTTTGATGTCTTTGACCCTTTTGTAGAGTGCGGCAAGCTTCTTGACTTAAGCGTTCTTGAGATCTGTGATAAGGCTTCGGGCCATCAAAGGTTTTGGGAGGAGTTCAACAGGCAAGTAGGTCCTACGAATAACAAAGGCATGATTGAGTCTGATTGCATGGGCGCAATCCTTGATGGAGGACATGCGCTTGATGATGGTGTTTCAGGAGAGATCGGTTTTTACGCAGGACGTGAGATCGGCCCTATCTTCGCTTTGCGCTCAGATCTTCGTCTTGCGGAGAACTTGGCAGCAAAGGTGAATCCGCAGATCACCAGTTACATTGAAATGAGCGGGGGAAAGCTCATTGATAATTATCCCAACGCGATTGAGACGTGGTTTGACTTGCTTGAAAAATTCTATGAGACGTTCACTTCTTCTTGAAGGCTAAGGCGCATCCATTTATGCAGTATCGTTTTCCCGTGGTCTCTTTGGGTCCGTCATCAAAGACATGTCCTAAGTGCGATCCGCATGCGGAGCAGACAACTTCTGTTCGTTTCATGAAAAACGTATGATCCTCTTTGTACTCAACTGCTCCAGGGATTGCTTGATCAAAACTGGGCCAGCCAGTCCCTGAATCAAATTTTGCATCGGACTTGAAGAGTGTTTGTCCGCAAGCAGCACACTTGTAATCTCCTTTGTCTTTATTGTGAAGAAGCGGACTTGTGCCTGGTGGCTCGGTACCTTTTTCTCTCAGAACAGCGTATTGTTCTTTGGTGAGTTTCTTTTTGAATTCTTCTTCGGTGTGCTGTGTACTCATACATGATTGAAAAAGGAGCGGACGTTTTAAAGACTTGTATTTTCTCAGAATGCGCATATGCACTTATCAGTGCTTACATCTTTGCTTATTTTTGCCAAATGCTATGTACATAGCAACAAAGTAGTATTTTTTCTTACTAAGATATATAAGAGACGAGCAAAGCCGAAGAGGAGTCTGGTTACTAAAAAGGAGTTAGTGGGAACAGCACTCGTAACAGAATTGATTGCTCTTCGCACAGATACTGCATAGAGTCTTCTTCACAAGACGCTTCAAGGCACTGCTCCACCACTTACTGCTGAACAAGCAAAAGGAGACCTTGACGATAAAGGGGGTCTATTCTTGCCAGGAGAGTACATTCTTGAAACTGCAGAAGGAACTGAACCGGTTCGTGAAGAAGTTCCTTCAAAGGATTTTAGACAGGCTGTTCGTGAAGAAATGCAAGATGATGGTGTGACCCTTCTTTATGAGAATGCAATGAGCAGAGGTGTGTTTCTTCCGCTGGGAGAGATGATTAAAACCGCATTGAGAATACTTAACAATGAGTGGTTGTATTCAAGAAGAGAAGATCGTACAAAGATTACAAGAACTAAGCATATTCAAGCAGAAGCTATCTATAAGGCCTATTCACCTCAGACGGTTGAGAAATATGGTGCTCGCAATCGGCTTGCTTCTGCCCTTAGTGTTCTTGTGGCAAATCCTTCTCGTTATGTTCATGAGCAAGCATCTTTGAGGAATATGAGCCCTCAGCAAGAAACTCAGTTTCGTGAAAGCATTGCTCTTGCACAACACCCTCTTAAGAGCAGATCGGGTGATGTCTTGGCAATGCCCTATGTTGTGTGGGCGGGTTGTACTCGTCGAAGAGAAGAGCAAATGGCTGCACCTATTTACATTGCAGGATATGGTGGTTTTGGTGAATTTGCTGAAGCATCCTTAGAAATAGTGACTGCGAGTCTTATTAACGAACTCAATCGAGGAGAAGTTGAATCGAAAGTAACGCCAAGCTCTTCAGATGTCTTTGTGCATCTTGATGGAAAGGATGTTGTAGGGGTGTTGCGTGAATATGAAGAGACCTCTATTGGTACACGCAACAATCGTTGGGAAACTCGCCTCATTCATCCGAAGAACGACTGCGGTCTTGATCTCAAACTTATTGAAGAAGAAGCAAGGGAGAGATATAATATTGCAAGGGAGTAATCATTTGTAAACTCTTCTCCTGTGATCGATCTCAATAACAAGAATGATTAGATCGCCTGAACTGATGTCGACAATGATCCTATACCCTCCTGCACGGATCCTGAAATAAGGAGATGCGACAAGTTTTTTTGCATATGCATGAGGTCGTACTCTGCACCGTTCAAGCGTTGCGATGATACGTGCACTCTCACTCTTGTCAAGTTTCTTTAAGAATTTCTTTGCCTGTGCGGTAAAGATAAGATCAAACATTTACAGACCTAGTTCTTTCTTGACTTGTTCAAGAGTGTATACTCTACCTGCCTTGATATCTGCCTCAGCTAATTTGACCCGTCGTTTTGTCTCTTCTGAAAGTTCAAGAGAATCTTCCAATGCATCCCAGATGACCTCTTCATAGGATTCATTAGGATGCATCTTTCTTTTCTTGAGTTCTTCGACAAGGCTTTTGCTGACTTGAATACTCGTGAGAGCCATAGATATCTATAGATATCTATAGTTTATAAGTTTTTCTCAGGCGATATTGAAAAGTATTTAAACGGCCAATTTTTTTGTAAATTAGTGAAATTCCATCTTAGATCTGAATACAAGCCCGCAGGAGGCCAGCCAGAAGCAATCAAGAAAGTTGTTGAAGGTTTTAAGAAATATCCTAAGCAAACCCTTCTAGGTATTACGGGTTCGGGAAAGACATTTGTTATGGCAAATGTCATTGAAAAAGTTCAGCGCCCTACACTAGTTTTAGCACATAATAAAACACTTGCAGCTCAACTCTACCAAGAGCTCAAAGAATTATTTCCAGAAAACAAGGTGGAGTATTTCATTTCGTACTATGATTATTATCAGCCAGAATCATATCTTCCTTCATCTGATACCTATATTGAAAAAGAATCAACAGTAAATGAGCAGATTGAGAAAATGCGCCTTAAGGCAACTGCGTCTTTGCTTGCGCGTGATGACGTTATTGTGGTCGCATCTATTTCCTGTATTTATGGTCTTACGGATCCGCAGGATTTTGCTCAACTCTCGTTGCAACTCAAGAAGCTTGATGCTATTAAGCGTGATGATCTGATTACACATCTTGTGGAGATGCAGTATGAGCGTACGCGTGACGCACTTGAACCTGGAAAGTTTAGGGTACGCGGAGATGTTATTGAGGTTATTCCCGCTTACGATGAAGAGATTATTCGTATTGAACTCTTTGGTGATGAGATTGAACGCTTGCAAGAAGTTGATCACGTAACAGGTGATGTCATCACACATCTTGATGCTATTAAGATATTTCCTGCAAAGCAATTCGTCGTGGTTGAAGAAAAACAAAAAAAGGCCATTGAGAGTATCAGAGCTGAACTTCACAAAAGATTGCCAGAGCTTCCTGAACTTGAACGGCAGCGTTTGGAGAAAAGAACGAACTATGATCTTGAGATGATTGAGGAGATGGGGTATTGTTCGGGTATTGAGAATTATTCTCGCCACTTTGAATCGCGCAAACCAGGTGAGCCTCCGTTTACGCTTCTTGATTATTTTCCGGAGGATTTCTTGCTCATCATTGACGAATCACACCAAACAATACCTCAAGCACATGGCATGTACAAAGGAGATTACTCACGTAAGAAAAACCTTGTTGATTTTGGGTTTAGGCTCCCTTCTGCTCTTGATAACCGTCCGCTTAAGTTTGAGGAGTTTGAAAAGTATTTTCGTCGGGTGTTGTTTGTCTCAGCAACTCCTGGTCCGTATGAACTAGAACATTCAGGCCAAGTTGTTGAGCTTATTATTCGGCCCACAGGACTTCTTGATCCTCAAGTAGAGGTTCGTCCTACGAAGAACCAAATTCCTGATTTGATTAAAGAAATTAAGAAGAGAGTAGATCAAGATGAGCGTGTGTTGATAACAACACTCACAAAACGCATGGCAGAAGATTTAACGAATTACCTCTCCCAACAAGATATTTCCGTTCGTTATATGCACTCAGATATTGATAGCCTTGATAGGATTGAGCTGATCAGACAGTTGCGTGCAGGTGAGTTTGACGTCCTTGTAGGAATTAATCTGTTGCGTGAAGGACTGGACCTTCCGGAAGTGTCATTGGTTGCTATTCTTGACGCGGATAAAGAAGGATACTTGCGTAATGAGACCTCACTTATTCAAACGATTGGAAGAGCTGCGCGTAATGAAAACGGCCACGTCATTATGTACGCAGATACCATAACAAAGTCAATGGAAGCTGCAATTTCAAAAACACATGCACGTCGCAGGGCGCAAATAGCGTTCAACAAGAAACATGGCATAACACCAACTACAATTCGTAAGAAAGTTGCGCAGAAGGGACGTGAGATCAAAGGTGTCAAGCACATGGCCTATGATGATATTGTGAAAAAAATTGCAGATCTTGAAGCGCAGATGAGACGCGCTGCTGATGAATTAGATTTTGAGAAGGCAATTGAGATACGAGATACCTTGGAGAGGCTCAAGAAAGAGGTTTAGGATATTGTAAGGAGTTTAGAAAAAATAGTTGTATGTTTGATGTGACTGCAACGTGTAGTTCTCACTAATCACAACTTTCTTAAACCTTTTTTCGTTTTTTTAGACTATGCAGAAGAATTTAGTAGTGCGTGGTGCAAGGGAACACAATCTTAAAAACATCACAGTAACCATTCCTCGAAATAAGCTAGTTGTTATTACAGGTCTTTCAGGTAGTGGAAAATCTACCTTGGCGTTTGATACGATCTATGCTGAGGGTCAGAGAAGGTATGTTGAATCACTCAGTGCGTATGCAAGACAGTTCTTGGGATTGATGAGCAAACCAGATATTGATTCTATTGAGGGTCTTAGTCCTGCAATTTCTATTGAGCAAAAGACGACGAGTAAGAATCCGCGATCAACGGTTGGAACGGTTACGGAGATCTATGATTATTTTAGACTACTTTTTGCACGTATTGGTACTGCGCATTGTCCTAAGTGCGGTTCTGCAATTAAACCGCAATCTGCAGAAAACATTGTGAATCTTATCCTCTCTGATACGGGCAAGGAAGTCCTTATCCTCGCACCAATTCTTGACGGAAAAAAAGGAACTCATGAAAAAGTCTTTGAGGATTTGAAAAAAGAAGGTTATGTGCGAGTGCGCGTTGATGGTGTGGTGTATCGTCTTGATGAGTTTAAACCAAAGCTCGAACGGTACGAAAAACATTGGGTTGAAGCAGTTATTGATCGCATCGTTATCTCTGAAGATAATCGTCTTAGGATAAGTGATGCTGTGGAGCAAGCAGTGCACAAGGGAAAGGGCACAGTTAAGGTTGTTGATGCGAAAAAAGATTTCTCAAAGCTTAAAGAAATTGAGCGTCAAAACGCTGAGCACATTTATTCCACCTTTGGTGCTTGTCCTAAACATCCCGAAGTAGTGTTCAAAGAACTTGAGCCGAAGATGTTTTCTTTTAATTCGCCTTTTGGTGCTTGTCCTACGTGTAACGGCATTGGCGAGCATATGATTATTGATGAGGATTTGCTCATTCCTGATGATTCGTTGAGTGTTATGGATGGCGCTCTTGCCTGTTATGGTAAGATGGATCTTTCTTGGAGGGGTCAGCAGATTCAAGCAGTGGGAAAACAGTTTGGCTTTACGGTATTCACACCTATACGAGAGCTTACTAAAAAGCAAAGAGAGGTGTTGTTGTATGGTACGTCAAAGCCCATTAAAGCGAAGTGGAGTAATGGTGCTTCTATGAATATGGAAAATGGTTGGGAAGGAGTTATCCCTCAGACCATGCGTTTGTGGAGAGATACGGATTCTAATTATCGCAGGGAGAAATTTGAACAGCTTATGACAACAAAACCCTGTAAAACATGTAAAGGGAAACGATTACGGGATGAAATTCTCGCGGTTAAGATTAATGGAAAGTCCATTATTGATGTGACGGATATGAACATTAAGGATTCTTTGGACTTTTTCAAGAACTTAAAACTCTCTGAAAAAGAGAGGTTTATTGCAAAACAAGTGTTAAAGGAAATTACTGACAGGTTGGGCTTTCTTAATAACGTGGGACTATCATATCTTACTCTTTCAAGGTCTGCAAGGACGCTTTCTGGTGGGGAAGCTCAACGTATCAGACTCGCAACACAGATTGGCTCTAACTTGATGGGTGTTTTGTACATTCTTGATGAGCCAAGTATTGGATTGCATCAACGAGATAATGCGAAACTCATTGATACGTTGCATAGGTTGCGAGATCTTGGAAATACTTTGATCGTCGTTGAGCATGATGAAGACACCATGAAATCTGCTGATCACATCATAGATATTGGTCCTGGCGCAGGTGTTCACGGAGGCCACATTGTTGCTCAGGGAACTCCAAAACAAATCATGAAGAATAAAGAGTCTCTTACTGGTGCGTATCTTTCTGGGAGGCAGAAGATTGAAGTTCCGCTGACGCGTAGAAAACCTCTTGACTTTATTGAACTTAAAGGCTGCGCAGAAAACAATCTTAAAAATATTGATGTTCGCTTTCCCACAGGCGTTCTTTGTGGTATTACCGGCGTTTCAGGTTCTGGAAAATCAACGCTGATGAATCAAACACTCATTCCCGCAATGAAAAAATATTTTGGTGCAAGAGAGTCGAAAATTGGTAAGCACAAAAAACTCAAAGTGCCTCAAACAATACAAAACGTTATTGTCATTGATCAAGAACCTATTGGTAAAACGCCGCGTTCTAATCCTGCAACGTACACGAAGCTTTTTGATGATATTAGAAAATTGTTTTCTGAAACCAAGGAAGCAAAGAAAAGAGGGTATAAACCGGGGAGGTTTTCTTTTAATGTTCCTGGTGGCAGGTGTGAGACCTGTGCTGGTGATGGACTTATCAAGATTGAGATGAATTTCTTGCCTGACGTCTATGTTGAGTGTGAGGACTGCAAGGGCAAACGGTATAATAAAGAAACACTTGAAGTAACGTATAAGGGAAAGAACATCGCAGATGTTTTGGACATGACGGTAGAAGAGGCCCTTCCCTTTTTTGAAAACCACCCTTCTATGAGAAGAAAGATCGAAACATTGTTTGATGTGGGTCTTGGCTACATTAAATTGGGACAGAGCGCAACAACGCTTTCTGGAGGGGAGAGTCAGCGTATAAAACTTACAAGAGAACTTGCAAAATATAAACGAGGAAATACGGTGTATCTTCTTGATGAGCCTACAACAGGCCTTCACTTTGAAGATACTCGTAAGCTTTTAGCAGTTCTTAATAGGCTTGTTGAAAAGGGAAACACTGCCTACGTCATTGAACATAATTTGGATGTGGTAAAGTGCTGTGATTACATCATAGATCTTGGCCCGGAAGGCGGAACAGGTGGAGGAGAAATTGTTGCACAGGGAACGCCTGAAGACATTATCAAAGTAAAGAAGAGTCATACTGCAAAGTTTTTGAAACCTCTTTTGTAGCTGTTACTTCGTCCTACGCGGTGGTTTTTATATAGTACGAGGAATTTTTAACCGCAATGATTCCTCTAAAAAACATTCCTCTTGAGCCTGGTTGTTATCTTTTCAAGAATAAAGAGGGCAACATTATCTATGTAGGTAAAGCAAAAAAACTCAGGCAGAGGGTTAGGCAGTACTTTGACAGGTCTCCTAAAACACCCAAAACACAATTCTTAGTTTCTCAAATTGCTGATATTGATTACATCGTAGTTGGTAATGAAGTAGAAGCGCTTCTTCTGGAAAACAAACTCATCAAACAACACAAGCCAAAATATAACGTTCTACTCAAAGATGCAAAAACGTATGCGTATCTTAAACTTACTGATGAACAATATCCTCGGCTCATCTCTACGAGGAGCGTTGATAAGAAAGGTGAGTTTTTTGGCCCCTTTACTGATGGTTCTGCAAGAAATGAATTGAGAAGATTAGCGCTTAAGCTCTTCAAATTACGCACGTGCAGAACGCTTCCTAAAAAAGCATGTCTTAATTATCACATCGGACTTTGTACTGCTCCTTGTATTGGACGCGTGTCTCAAAGCGACTATGCACAGCAGGTTGAAGGTGCAAGGGCGTTTCTTAGGGGAGATGTCAAAGACGTTGTTAAGAAATTGCGTTTGGAGATGAAACAAGCTTCGGACAAGCTTCTTTTTGAGCAGGCGTTGGAGAAGAAGAGACAGATTGAAGCAATTGAGCACTTGCAGGAAAAACAAGCAGTGGATACGCTTAAACGATTCGACCAGGATGTTGTGGTAATGGAGGAGTTTGATACTATTGCGGTTTTTTCGCTCTTATCTGTTAATAAGGGTGTGATAAGTAAAAGGCAAGATTTCAGATTTGAAATGCAAGATGATGTCTTTGAGTCGTTTCTCAAACTGTATTATTCTCAAAATTACATTCCTCAGGAAATCATTGTGAATAGGAAGGTGGAAGATCCAAGTATTGAGAAGTATTTGCAGAGAATTAAAGGTGCGAAGGTGACCCTTACGCGGCCTCAACGAGGAGAAAAGTTGAGGCTTATGCAGTTAGCGTTAGCAAATATCAGAAAAGAGGATAAGAGGCTTTTGGAACTTCAAGAAGCGCTCAACCTTGCAGATGTGCCTCGGATAATTGAGTGTTTTGATATTTCTAATTATGGTGATGAAGTGGTTGTTGCGGGTATGACCCGTTGGGTTGATGCTAAACCAGATAGGAGTAATTATCGGCGGTTTGAGATTAAGACGAATAAGCAAGATGATTTTGCTGCGATGCGAGAAGCAGTGTATCGAAGGTACTCTCGACTTCGTGAAGAGAATGTTCGCATGCCCGATCTTATTCTTATTGATGGCGGGAAAGGACAGTTAAATGCTGCGCTTTGGAGTCTTGAACAACTGGGCTTGCAGATCCCGCTTATTGCGTTAGCAAAAAAGAATGAAGAGATTTTCATCCCTCACGAAGATGAGCCGCTTCGTTTTGATAAGAACTCTGAGATGATGCTCTTACTTCGGTCTATGCGTGATAGTGTGCATAGGTTTTCAATTAGTTATTCCCGGTTGAAAAAGCGAAAAAAAGTGACTGAATAAAAGCGACTAAACGCAACTAAATAAATAACATCGTTGATAGGTGATCTCTTAAATGATCTTATGGGAACACCGATTTCACGCGAGAAGGGGATGTTCTGTTGTGACGCCTATTGAGTTGTGTTAGTGGGATGTTTTTCCTGAGTATTGATCAAAGAGTCTTCTTTCAAGAACTTCGTTTAAAATGGTAAGACTGGTTTTGGCATCATCATAACCGAGATGAAAGTGTTGAGGATCGTTCAGATAAACTCCTTGTGCTGCTACAATCAGACTTTCTTGGCAGTCTTGTACGTATGATCTGCTTACTGCGTCAAGATCGGAATATTTGGAGTCGAGAAAACGAGAGAGTAGTGTTGAGTAAGAGCATGCAGCATCTGCATTACCCGCTTCAACTAATTTCGCAATGTTATTGAGCAGTTTTATGGCAAAACTGGCTGACTCCCATCGAGTGGGGGGAACTTCATCTATGGAGGGATGGTGTGCAAGTGTTGAGGATATGTAGTTTTCAAACATGAAAGGGACGGGCTGAACAGATATTTATAAAGCTTTCTAAATTCACTACTTTAAAGAGACTAAAAAACTGCGAGAAAACAAAACATTTAAAAAGGCAACGCAAGACGTACAGCACAACATAATTGGAAGGCCGAGACAGGCGGGTGCATTCCCGAAAATTACTCTTTCTGTCTCAACTACCTGTTCGACACTTTGTCAAACAAAGTGAGACACCACGTTTACCACAACTCCGAACAGTATCAAACAGCGTTTTCCAAGGAGTACAAACAATGAACACAAAAAATTTTGAAGAATTAGGAGTACAACAAGAAATTGTACAAGCATTGAAGAAAAAAGGAATTACCGAACCAACAGACATTCAAGCAAAGACCATCCCTCTTGCCCTAGAAGGAAAAGACGTTATTGGAATATCAAAAACAGGATCTGGAAAAACCGCAAGTTTTGGCGTTCCAACAGTACAGCTGGTTGACCCTTTCGGAGGAATCCAAGCACTCGTTCTTGCACCAACTCGCGAACTTGCAGTGCAAATCTCAAGAGAATTTGAGAAATTTAGTGCAAGAAAAATCAAAGTAGCAACAGTCTATGGCGGAGTTGCAATCAACCCCCAAATAGAAAGAATTGCAAAATCACAAATTGTTGTAGGAACACCTGGACGGGTTCTTGATCACCTTGAAAGAAGAACACTCGACCTCTCAAAAATCAAACTCTTTGTTCTTGACGAAGCAGATAAAATGGTTGAGATGGGCTTTATCGAGGACGTTCGCAGAATTCTTAGTCACACTAATGAAACGCGACAAATCCTTTTGTATGGAGCTACCATCTCTGATGAAGTTAAAGGCATTGAACGAGAATTCATGAACTCCCCCGTTACTGTGAAATCAGAATCTCACGTTAAAGAAGAGTATCTTGAACAGTTCTACGTAGATGTAGGTGCAAAAGATAAATTTAGCATGCTCATGCACCTTCTCAAAAAATTTGAAGACGAACGTGACGGAACCATCATCTTTTGTTCAACAAGAAACACGGTTGACCTCGTTGCAGAAAATCTCAAGAAACAGCATCTGCGATGTGAACACATCCACGGGAAACTCTCGCAAAACAGGCGTCAGAACATTATTGATAAGTTTAATGCTGGAAAAATCCAACTCCTCGTAGCATCAACTGTTGCTGCAAGAGGACTTCATATTGATGGCGTAACTCACGTCATTAACTACGATCTTCCGCGCGATCCGCAAGAATATGTGCATAGGATCGGACGTACTGCAAGAGCAGGAACAAAAGGTTCTGCTTACTCCCTTCTTGCACCACGAGATCATGAGCACTTCGCGGCAATTAAGCGAAGATACCCTCATTTGAAGATTCAAAAAATGGAACCTCAAGAATTCCCTCGCATCCCCTTCCACGTAAGGCGAGATAACAGAGGAGGCAGTTCGAGAAATTTCAGAGGAGGCTCAAGCAGACATGAGCGAGGAAGGTCTCATTCAGGATTTGGCAGTAGGCGAGGAGAATTCTCTCAAAGAACAAAAACAGGAGATCGTCCGCGAAGATCACCAAAACCAACTGCGTTTAAGATAGGCTCTGATAGCTGGCGAGAAAGAGCATAAAGCCGGAAGAAAACAGAGTCTCTTAACAACTCTTTGAGGCGTGAAAGCACACGCCATTAATTCTTTTCACTTTATTTACCCGCACCAGTTGTGATTTTGCCCAAGTATATGTTTGACCTTCTCCACGAACGCCCTAAAAACGTCTTCTTTGTAATGTCTTGGATATGATGTCAAAGATTCGTAGATCATTTTCTCTTGTTTGAACGTAGCCGTGTTGTTCCAAACATTCTTTTTGTTCTTCTTGCCACACTTCAAAATATGCTTGTACGTCGTGTCCTATACGAAGGCCTTCTTCTATGTTTGTTTTCCACCTCTCTTCCAAGGGGTTTTGTTGTAAGAGGAATCGCACCAGATTCTCTCCGCGAAAAAAGGTTCCTTCTTCCATGCTACGAAGAAGTGGGGGGAGATCATCTACGCGTAGACGCGGATCAAGCAAGCAAAAAAAAGAAGGATCTTGTTGGGAAAATGTGCAGTAAAGATAGGTGTCTGTACTGTGTCTGAATTCTATGTGGTGTTTTCCTTGTTCCGGGACGTAGAGAGCCACATCATAGATGAACATGAGCTAAAAAAAGGAGATCTTTTATAAATAGCCTACGAAAGATTTATAAATATTTACTACTGTACAGTAACATTATGAAGCAGTTTGAAAAAAACATCAGACGTTCTTTTCACATGGTGAAAAAAGACATTATGCGTACACACCAAGAGATTCTCGCACTCTCTCAAACACAAGAAAAACTTCTTGAAATCATTGACGAACTACGCAAAAATCAAGAACAACTCAATGCAAAAATCAACGCACTTGAGAAAAAATCAAAATCTGCAAAGGCCGTTACTAAAATTGTTGAAAAAAAAGTCAAAACACCATCAAAATCATCCAAGAAAACCTACTGGGCATCAAAAACCGGGAAAAAATTTCACGACAAACACTGCCCCTTTGCAAAAAACATCAAACCAAAAAGTAGAATTGTTTTCAAAACGAAAAACACCGCTCTTAACAAAGGCTTTAAGCCTTGTAGCTGTGTATAATTCGTCTCACACCCTCCAAAAAAAGTCTAAACGGAATTCTAAACACTTTGCAACTTCGTAAAACACCCCCACCAACTAACAACAAACAAAGGACTAATCATAATTCGCAACAGAATTTCTGTAAAACCTATCTCTCACAGCATCCAACTCAATAACGTTCAAAGGACGTTCGGGAATATCATCCCTTTCAGGATCGTCAGGATCAGGATCGTCATACCCACCACCTCGTCGAGATAACCGTTTGAACAAATCACGCAAAACGTATCCCGTAAGAAAACCAGAAACACTCATCCCCAACGCAACACCACTATAACCAAATAAATCAGCATCGCCATCAAAAAGCACTTTTGAAAAATAGAAAAGTCCTCCAACACCCAATGTGAAGGGCAGACCATAAGAAAAAACACTCTTACAAGTGGAGCTTATGATCTCAAGATTACGATTTTTTTGAGGAAACTCAAGAATGTTATCCAAAGACTCCGAATACTTATCAGTCATGATACACTAGCCACAAAAAAGACTTTAAAAAGTTACCGCGAGACATCGGAAAAGATAAGAATTCCTGCGATCAAAAAGGCAACATAAAAAAACATACAAAAAAAATTCAACAACCTTTTCTGAAAAGCAGATCCATTCTCCTCTCAGTTAGCGAATCAACTCCCCTATCAACCCCTGGATACACTCATCTCACCAGGACCTGAAAGGTAGAGACTGATGAGTGAAGTAATACCAAGGACATGGAATCCCGCGATGATCTGGCCCATAGGGTCTGCAAGTTTTCCTAGATGCACCGTGACGAGTGCAACGAAGAGTACTGCTGCCATTGGCCATACACTGTATTCTACTTTCCAGCCAAGAAGCAAAGAAAGTCCTCCAAGAACTTCTATTGCTATGACCAACCATCCGAAGAATGCTGCAAGGGGGAATCCCATTCCTGCTAGCATATCGATGATCATTGAAGGGTGCATCAACTTGCCGATGCCTGCAACAAGAAATATGAGCGCAAGTGCTGCTCTTTGCAATGTTGGTGCATAATTTTTGTTCATAGTTCTTCTCCGAGCTGAACTCTTAGGAGTTCACACTCAATGATATCCACAGGGTTGCTGAACAACTCTTCACAGGTTTTCTGTGTTTTGTCTTTGCAACGCCCTTTTGAGCAAATAATGTCTTGTATCATACTATCACCTCTTGTTGATCTCCATGAAGCAACGTCTCTTTTAGGAGCTTCCTCAAACACTTAAAACAAAGTTTTAAGTAATAAAAGAATAATTTAAGTGTCGTAGAGGAGAACTACAACATCATGAGCTACACCATTATTGCACCAGTAGGAGATAATCTTAAAGCACTCTTTGTGGGAATGAAGGAATTTCCCACAAGAGAAGTCATTCTGATCACCACAAAGAAAAAATGCAAGGATGCAAAAAAACTTGTTAAAAAACTTGAGACGTTTACCATACCCTCACGTATCATTGAGATCGCTGATCAAATCATGCCTGAGATGTTTCGTGTTTTCTCCCAGATCATCACACAATATGATTTTGATGATCTTATCGTCAATGTTGCGACAGGAGATCGTATGAGCACCTGTGCAACACTCTCAGCAGCATACGCAAACGGTCTTAAAGCGATTGGAGTAGAAGACGGCCAAGCAATGCTTCTCCCTATCATGAAGCTTTCTTACTATCACGAACTCTCACAGACCAAACTTGACATTCTTGAAGCAATAGGTGAAGGATACGTACAGCTCAACGATCTTGCAAAGAAGCTTAACATGTCACTCTCCCTGCTCTCCTATCACATTAATGGAAATCTAAAGTATAAAGGACTTAAGGAATATCGGCTTGTGGATGTAAAAGAAGAGCAGAATCGCATGTTTGTAAAGGTTTCCCAAATGGGCACCATGCTCTTGCGAGGGTATCTCAAACAGCGTTGTTAGTTCTACTCTCTTAAAATGATACGTGTGAAAGAGTGAAAAGAGCACCAAAAGAATACTTAAAGAGGAAACTCGGGGGTGATACGAAGATGTGCTTCTCGTGCAGCATCATACCCCTCCCTATACCACTTCATATGTTGTTCATACTGCGGATTCTTGAGAAGAACTTCTCGTATGAGGTCTTTTTTAAGAATGGATTTTCTTGAAAGATCGGGTTTGTTTTCCATCCCCTCTAAAAAACCATAGAGTTTTTGTGCAAGACCCTCAATGCCTTTGCTCTCCCCTTCGGTTTCATACCAGAACGCAATGTTGAGTTGTAAGCGTCTTTGTGCTTTTGATACGCTTTCACCTTCAAGAAGGGGGTTTTCAACACCAAAGATAGTGCTAAACGCCCATAAGTGATAGGGCATGAGTGAATGGTCATCAACACGAATGATTTTTCCGATAAATTTAGTATCCATATTTTGAAAAAACAAAGAAGCATTTAAAAAATTAAGGAGGGAAATTCCTCCTGTGTCTTACTTTTCTCCTTACTTGTGTAGAACTTTTGCAAGACGCTTTGGCATCATGACAAGGGCTACGAGGATTGCAAAAAGCAAGACGTAGATTCCTGTAAGAATTTTACCAATACCCACAAGCTTAAGACGTAACAGCTCAGACGGAGTGTTAGCAATTCTTGCTTGCTGAAGTGCAAGTTCGCTTCCTGCAGCTGCGGAGTCTCGTTCCGCTTTGGTGTGTTCGGCAAAGTATTCGTTTTGCTCAGCATGGAACTGTGCTTCTTTGCTCGTGACTTGCTGATGCATATATACTCCTTGTACTGCAAAGACAAGAGAGATAAGCATAAGCAGTGTCATGACTATCATTATGTTTTTCATACTATCACCTCTTTACAGCAATGCATAAGATCAGACTATAAAACCTGTGTACGAATTAACTATACAAAAAGTGATTGTTGAAAAGTGACTTTGAACTCTTCAAACACAACACTTAAATGCAACGCTACGAACAACAGCAGTGATGAACGTAACATTTCCCAACAAAAGAGGGGATCTTTTAAGTGGAGTTGTTGAAGGAACTGGCGAAGTTGGCATTGTTCTTTGTCCCCACTTTACCGGTTTTAAAGAATATAAGCACTATTATAGATTAGCAAAGAGTCTCGTTAAAGCAGGGTTTCATGTATTGCGCTTTGATTACGCTGATTGTATTGGTTCGTCTCAAGGTACTTGCGAAGATATGTCTGTTACGCATCAAGTTGAAGACGTACTCTCAGCAATCGATTTTCTTAAGACGCAAGGAGTGAAAAACATCGGTCTTTTTGGCCATTCTCTCGGTGGGCTTACTGCCATTGCAGCTACTTGTAAAACAAAAGTTGACGCTCTTGTTGTTGCAGCAGCTCCTGCAAAACTTGCATGGGATACTCTTTTTAATCAACGAAAAAAGGAGTGGGAGGAGAAGGGCTATGTGGAGTTTCCTTCAATCAAGGGACCAATTAAGATTCATTTTTCATTTTATCAAGATCTTGGAAACTATGATGCAACAAAAATAATTGAAGAGGTATCTTGTCCTGTCCTTGTTATTCACGCAGCCAAAGATGAATTAATCACACTTTCCAACACGCATGGCGTGTTCTTGCATGCAAAAGAACCCAAGGAGTTTCTTGCGATAGGTGGTGCGGACCATATGTTCTCTGGAGAGTATGAGAAGCGATTAGTTCTTGCAACAACACATTGGTTTACTGATTGGATGCTACAAACAGATTAGAATACTCAAAGGGAAGCGGCAGTAATTCTTTTCCTTGCGCCCATCGCGCAAAGTATCCATAAATCTCGAAGTGACGCCTAAGTAAGTACGCGAGGTGATCTGCTTGATTGATAAGAGGAATTTTTTTATCTCCTTTTCGAATGTAGTGTATATCTATTTCTGATTCTTTGTGAAGTCTTTCTTCAAGTGCGCGTGCATGTTTTTCTATGCGTTTTCCATCGATGAATACGCTGGTCGGGTTGAAGAACTGTATGAGTGTTGCATGCGCTGCAGATTGTGCAACGTGAAAGGGAACGTGATGAAGATGCCAATCTCGCACCACTACAAAGCGAAAGTCAAGATTGCATAAACGAGAGTACTGAAGAGACCCTCTTGTTTTTCCAAGTTGTTTTTTCCTACAAGATACCTCTTCATTGCTAGGAACCCCTACATAGACGTGAACATGTTCGGAAATATGAGACTCATCAATGCCTAAGTACTCTACCATGTATCCAATGTCCGTAAGGGGAAATATAAATTATACTTGTCACTTTCAGAAGACAGCACACGTGAACTTGTTGTACAGCTCTACATAAATTTAACAATATCTTCTGTGTGTCTTGCTACGCTTGGTGGTGGCGCTCATACCTACCACTCGATATCGACCAGTGTTTAACACCGTTAATACTCCACTCTTTTCCCGTCAGCGAGAATGACAGGGTGCATGATGATCATATCTTCATGGACTCCTGCTTTGTTTACACCTCCAAAAGAGGTGTTCTCTCCGAAAGCGATGTGACAAGAGTGGTAGATTTTCTCGTCGTAAAGAATGTTTCCTATTGGAAGAGTGTGTTGTTTATTTGTGCCGATGCCTAACTCGGCTATGATTAATCCGCGTTCCCCTCCTGTTATCAGTCGATCAACATAGGGTTTTGCTGCAGCATTCCAGGAGGTGATGCGTCCGTTGTCAACTGTTATTTGTGCGCGGTCTTGCGTGGTGATTTTTCCCCAGCGATCAATTATGATGATGCCTTTTGCGCTTGTTTCAAGTGGTGCGCAGAAGATCTCTCCATCAGGAAGATTGACAATATCCCCTGGAGATGTGCATTTCATTCCTGAGAGTATCCATTCACGTCGAGGGTCAAGTTCAAGCAGAATGTCAGTTCCTGCTGGTGATGTGATGCGTATCGTACGAGCATTTTTCACACACTCATAAACTTTCCTGTTTACTATTTCAATTTCTTGTATATCACACTCAAGAATCTTAAGAAAAATTTCTTCGGTGATTCCTGGAAGCGTTGCTACGCGCGCACCTTGTTTTCTTGCCGCAGTAGTTTCTGCACAGTGGCTAATAGAGTATTTTGTTGGTGCTATAATGACGTCGCAACGGGAAAACGCTTCTGTTGCTTCGGGAATTGGCGAAGAGTTTGAGCGATGAGGAGAAATCTCAACAAGTTCATACTGGTCAAGAACTTGTTCGAACGCGTTGATGATGCGGGAATCATGATCCTTGACGAGTACTACGCGCTCGCAGGGTTTAATTTCAAGACAGATTTCAACTACTTTTCTCGCAGTTTTAATGAGGTCTTTCATAGGTGCTTGCTTCATGTTTACTGTGCAAGCAATCTCAATTATTTAATTGTAACGCAGAAACTTCTTAAGCAGGTGAGTTACAAGCACAATAAGAAATGAGCAAAACAGAGTAACTGAACAGAGTAACTATTATATAGAGGTCTTCTTTGAGAACACACTATGAACCTTAAAGAGTACTTGCACATTCTCTTCTCGTCTGATCATCCTTTGCCCATGAGTCGCGCTGAGAGGACCTTATTTTACGCATCGGTGTTTCTTCGTGTTGTTCTCGCCTTTGCTATTGCGTGGGCTGCGTGGCACCAACAGTGGTTTACTTTATTCGTAAGTTCGCTTGCATTTTTTCTTTGTGCCATGCCGTCAATTATTGAGAGAAATTACCGCATTCATTTCCCTATTGAGTTTGAATTTTTTGTTACTCTTTTCATTTATGCTTCGCTTTTTTTGGGCGAGATTCATAGTTATTATACTCGTTTTTGGTGGTGGGATTTGGTTCTTCACGCGGGATCGGGTATTGGTTTAGGTCTGTGTGGATTTCTTCTTCTCTATTTGCTTACGAAGGAGAAAAAACTCAAAACGAGCCCTATCCTCACAGCACTCTTCATTTTCAGTTTCGCACTTGCAATGGGTACTTTGTGGGAAATTTTTGAGTTCACCATGGATCAGCTATTTGGAACATCAATGCAGAAATCAGGTCTTATGGACACCATGGGGGATCTCATCGTTGATGGACTTGGTGCGTTAGTTGTTAGCGTCGCGTCCTGGGTTTATTTTAAGTTAAAAAAACAAGGATTTATTGTTAGCGTTATTAAGAAGTTTAGAAAACTTAACAAGTGGTGAGATTTTTTTCAAAACATTCTTAAATACTCTTGCCCATTCAAACGCATTATGAAGGTTTATGATTTAATCGTGGTAGGTTCTGGTGCGGGATCAAAGGTTTCTGTTCCTGCAATACACTTAGGTAAGAAAGTTGCAATTGTTGAAAAAGCAGAACTTGGCGGTGTTTGTCTTAACAGAGGTTGTATTCCTTCTAAAATGCTCATCTACCCTGCTGAACAAATTGAGGCTGCAAGAAATCTTGAAAAGTTTGGCGCCAAAGCAAAGATAGGAAAAGTTTATTTCAAGGAGATTATTGAGCGTATCAACGCAACTGTCAGTGAAGAGTCTGAGGCGATTCGAAAAAGGTATGTTGCTGCAAAGAATTTTGACTTCTACCCTTACGAAGCACGTTTTATCTCGGATAAAGTGCTGCAAGTTGGTAATACGCAGATCACTGCACGAAAAATTGTTCTTGCTACAGGCGCAAGACCAAGAATACCTGATATTGAAGGTCTTGAAGGTACTCCTTTCATGACGAGCACACAAGCACTTAAGAACAAAGTGCTTCCTAAGAAGCTTATCGTTATTGGGGGAGGATATATTGCTTGCGAGCTTGGAGCTGCCTATGCTATGCTTGGAAGCGAAGTAGAATTCATTGTACGAACAGATCTTATCTCACACGAAGATAAAGACATTCGTGAAGAATTTACAAAAGTGTTTACTAAACGACACACTGTACATCTTGACTCCACTCCTCTTAAGGTAGAGTATAAACGAAAACAATTTACTCTGACCTATGAGCATAAAGGTAAGCGTTTCAAGACGAAAGGAGATGCTTTGCTTGTTGCTGTTGGTGTTGTTCCCAACACTGATGATCTTGGTCTTGATAAAACAAGAATTAGAACAAATAAAAGAGGGTTTATAGAAGTTGATGACTATTTGGAAACTTCCGTTAAGGGAGTGTACGCACTAGGAGATGTTATTGGTAAGTTTATGTTCAGGCATGCTGCAAATTTTCAAGGCGAATACCTTTTTGAAAACTTGTACAAACGCATTATTCCAAGAAAGATTAAGTATCCTCCCATGCCTCATGCAATGTTCACACAACCAGAATTTGCAGGGGTTGGCGTTACTGAGGATGAGCTCATTAAACTGAATAAAGTGCGAGGAAAAGATTACGTTGTTGGTCTAAATCCATATCAGAAAAGTGCTATGGGTATGGCAAGATTATCAGATCATGGTTTTTGTAAACTTATTTTTGATAGGAAAAAACGCCTTATCGGAGCGCATATCATAGGTGATGAAGCTGCGACGATGATTCATCAATTAATCTATGCGATGACGAAAAAAGCAAAACTTGATGATCTTCTTGAGATGATTTACATTCACCCCGCTCTTCCTGAAATTGTGCGAAACGCGGCGAGAAATGCAAGAGAAGCATTTATGAGTATGAAACAATAGTCCTTTTTCTTTAAAGCTAACTGCACAAACGAACGGTGTGTAGCGGTGTGCGTAAACGCACTATTTTGTTAAACACCTTATTTTGTTATAGTGCCTTACTTCCAGGTTCTTAGGATCTTTCCTGCCCAGAAAATTCCTGTAAGGCAGAGAATAATGAGCGCTCCGAGAATGATGGTGTAGCTCTCTTCGTTAAGAATTGCGGAGGTGGTTTTGGTATTTTTCGCGTATGCTCCTGGTTGTGTGGCAATTCCTGTTGTTGAACCACCATATAGTACGATAACTTCTGAGGAGTCTGTTCCAGACGTGCTTGCTGATGATTTGCTTGAACTGGCTGTCCCGGAACCAGTTGATCCTGAGTTAGTATTGCTTGCAGCGCAATTGCTTACCTGTACGGTTAATGATTCTCGTTGGGCAAGAGATCCGTCTTCGTAGTAGACTTCAACAGTAAGAGGGTATGTTCCTTGTTTTTGTTGGTTGCTTATTTCGATGTTGAATCTGCCTTCCCACTTGTTATCATCATCAGGGTCTGCTTCAAGATCTATTCCTGTGCGTTCTTCACGAATGCCTAGTGCTGTTGAGAAGACTTTGACCTTGACGTCTTCTTGATCATCTTCTCCTACGTTGATGATCTCTAGGTCAAGCGAGGTTTGTCTATTACAAGAGAGTCTTTGTGGGTCCAGATCAAGGTTGAGGATACGAATGTCATCATCATCTTTGTCAATTTCAAGAGTATATGTTACGGATATTTCGTGGCTGTTCCCTTCTTCGTCTTCTCCTTCTGCGACGAGGCGGACATCATAGGAGTCTTCATCTAGTTCAAGAGGTACTTTAAAGCTAAGCGTTGCTGATTCATCTTTTCCATCGCGGATTTTATCTATTTCTGTATCTTCTTCAATATCGTCACCATCATCGATATCGTAGACGGTAAGGGTGATTTCAACATCTTCTATGTCGATGTCAAGAAGGTTTTCAATTTCCATTTCAAAGCTAACAGTTGATCCTGGTTTTACGTCTTTGTCTATGGTTCCTCCATTTTCATTTGCGCTTGAATCTTTGTTGCCATCAACTTCTACTGTGATATCTTTAAAGCGCATTGCTTGTTCTTGTTGTGTTTGATTTGATTGGTTTGTTTGATTATTGTTTTGATTGTTGTTTTGTGCGAAGGGATCTTCTGATACTTGAAGGAGGAAGGACTCTATTGTGCAAAGTTCATAGTCACAGACAGTAACGGTGATGTTTTTGGTTTGCACTTGGAGGGGAACGTATTCAATGAGCCCAGATTGGTCAATGGGAACGTTTGAGGAGTAGTTGAGTGTATCATTTTCTGCATCTGTTGCAATGACTTGGTAGGTAAAAGTGGTGTTTACTATGGCTATTTGATCTTCGATGGGTGCAATTTGAGGTGCTGTGTTGGAAGAAGCATTTGAAGAGGATGTGTTTGAAGTAGTATTTGAAGACGTAACCGTAATGGTGAATGTTTGTGAGTCAGTACCATTATTACCATCCCCTACGCTTGCAAGAACAGTGTAGACTCCTACTTCGCTTGCGTTTGGTGTGAACGTCCAAAGACCGCTTGAAGCGTTGAAGGTTTCATTTGCAAATGCGATGTTCTTTGCATAGGTGAGCGTATCGTTGTCAGCGTCAGTTGCATGAAAGGTAATGTTTGCTTGAATGCCTTCTGTTAGTGTGAGATTGGAAATTTCATCGAGTATCGGTGCAACGTTATTTTGTGCACTTATGGTCTGCAAAGTAAGTAGAAAAAGACAAATCACCAGGATTTGTGTGAAGATTGTTCTATTCATAGAGCTTTATTTTACACCACCCATATATAAACATTCCCAAAATAACTACTGTAAAGTGGTATATCTGTTGGGTTGTAAGTGGTGTGCACACGAACCCCTGTTATTTATAAACTTTATAAATGAAAAGAGGTTGAAGAACAAAGAAAGGGGGGAACGAAGAAATGCATCACCCCCACCTACAATCACCACAACCACCACAACCACCACCATTTCCAAATCCCCCATTCTACGTAAAAAAATAGCCCTGCAAGTTATGTATCAACAATTGAAGAGCTCAGAAGAAAAGAAATCTGAAGAGAAAAAATCAGAAGAAAAGAACGAAGAAGAAGCTGACGAAACTGTCACAGTACTACCCAGTTTACCAAATAAGTGTTTATAACGCTAGAAAACTTCATCATTCTTGTAAGAGAAAAATAAGACAACGGAGGTGTACTATCATGAATACACCTAATTTAGAACAAACCATCAACACCACAAGCATTCCCCGCTTTCAAGCGGCCGATACCACTTATGCTCCTCACGCAGAGGAACAGCAACCCTACGCGCTTTATTATCCTGCGCTTCTTGAAGAGTCTCCTCTTTATGGATTGCTGCAACAAGACTCTGCACTTTACGAGTTTATTGAACAGACAAAGCCATACGAAATCGCTCTTGACGTCCATAACAATGGAAGTTATTCCCTGCGATTATGCTATCTTGAACCCGTACTAGAAGCAATGATGCCCTATCTTTCAAAAGAGCACAATAATTCAAACTACATGAAACGTGATTTGCAAAGCTACTCACCAAAGTAAGTAGTCCCTCCACGATAAAGTATATCTTTACTATACCGCCACCATAAGAACAAAAGAATCAAAGATCCCTAAAAAAATGGAAAAGATTAATGAAAGTAAACTGCATATCTCGTGTTACTCTCTCTTCTTACTTGATCTCGTACGTCACGCTTACTGATGCTGAAACGTGAATAGATCCCGGCTCAATTACAAGAGGTGCGCTTTGTGCTTTTGCTTCTGCGATAAGGCTTTCCGCACGATCGTAGAAGTAGGGCTGAGCATAAAAGCCACCTTCATTAACCGCGATGATCTTTCCAAGTTTAACTCCTAGACCTTCTGCAGTTGCTTGTGCTTTCATTTTTGCAGTTTGTGCAGCCTTCTTAATTGCTTGAGCACGTAGTTCTTCTTCTTTTTCTTTTGAGAGCGTGAACTGTACTGAATCAATGCCATTTGCACCACTATCTACTGCGGTGTCAATGATCTCTCCTACTCGATCAAGGTTTTGAGTGGTTGCTTTGATAGTGTACGTTGCCTCGTATCCCTTGAACTCTTGTCCGTTTTCTGTCCAGTCTTCACGTTTGTAGATGTTATAATTTGTGGTCTCTACTTGAACGCCTTCAATCTTTTTAAGTGCGTTTACAACATTATTTGCGGCTTCTTTGCTCTTGCTTGCTGCAAGTTCTGCAGTTTGTTCGAGTACGTGTATGCGAACATAGATTTGTGCCTCATCTGGTTGGGCAGTCATCTGTGCTGTTCCCTCTGCATTAATGGTTCTTGCATCAATTGTTGCAGGTATGAAGAGAAACTTTGCAGCGACAAGAAGCGCTAAGAGCACAACGCCCAGAATAAGTATTTGTTGTATTTTATTGTCTTTCATAGTTATTCTCATAGGTAGCTTCTTTAAATGCCTTTCCTCGCGCTGTGGAGGCGCAGTTATGTGCTCTTTGAAGCATTATATTTTGAGTTCTTTTCGCATGACGAGTTCTTCCATTTTCTTATTGAAAAGTTCTACTTTTTCATGCATGCGATCATATTCTTGAGGGCTCGCCGTCATAATTTCTCTTTTTCCGATGTGCGTCATGAAATCTTCGAGATGCCTGTAAATGTCAAGATAGTGTTCTTCTATTTCAAGAGGTTCTACAAAGTATTCTTCGATTAAGTCCCCTACTTGTTGAGGTGCATGAGGAACGATGTCATGTGCGAGGAGTGCTGCATGTGCTGAGTGAAGCATTGACCAGTAAAGAGACATAACTGCTCTTGTTACATGCCACTTCGCGTTGTTAAGGATTTTAGGAGCATTAGAAAGGTAACTAAACACCACCTCTTCTGTTGGTTTGATCATATCATCTTTGAACATTTTTTGTGCTGTTGCAAACACTCCAGTATCAAACACAATCATACCTTCTCTTAAGATGTTTACGAGAAGAGGGTCTCCTTTCCTAGCATACTCCCAGAATTGAGTAATACGCATGGTGTTTATGTGAAAACGAGGACTTATTGAGGATGCAACTCTTTCCACGATCACTCTGAAACCTTGAATAACCTCAGGACTCATTACACGCACTAAGTCATCAACGATGAGAAGAACATCAATATCTGATCCTAGAAGCTTTGTTTTAGTGTTTGTGGTTGATCCGAAATGCACGACTGCTTTGAGGAGGTCTGGCGCTTCTCGTACTATGTCATCTGAAAATTGTTTGACGAGTTTTTGTGCGGAGTGTTGTTCTGATTGTTCTTCATTCATAATAGATTCTCACATGATTGTAGTTAATAATTTTGATTATCTACGTGCTCACTCAAGAGGCACCCCGCTCCAAAACACCCACTCTTGAGGGTCTGGAGCATAGTTTCCAAAAATGTAATTGGGAGGATTTGTGCGCCCGAAGTAACTTCCTGCAACATCAGTCCATAGTTCAGGTTGGGTTCCTGAGTGGCGATGATACCCTAATCCTCCGCCAACATCCGCTCCAAAAGCTCTCCACGCCTCAAGTTGGATTCTTCCCTTGGTGAGTCCTTCTTCTTCGTGTCCTTCTGAGACGATTGGTCCTTCCCATCCTTGTTTTTTGAGATGTACTACTGCGTCAACAACAGGAAATACTCCTTGACCTGGCGGGAGGTGGGAGTGTGCTCCTGACATGGAGTCTACTGCTTGTACACTTCCAATAACTCCTTCTTTTGCCATGTAATCAACTTCTTTCATGAACCATTTGTTGAATGCTTCTAGTTTTTTCTCATGTGGTGCGTTTTCTAGTCCTAAGGATTTCCAGTCCATGTAATCAAACCACATGGCAAGGTGAGAAGTATCAAAGCATCCTTTGATGTGTTTTTTTGCTAGTTCGCGGGCTTCTTTTTCTTTGTATCCTTCTTCTTGGAGTTTTTTTGCCATTTTTTCTCTTGCGCCTTTGATGAGCTCAGTAAATTCGCGGGGGTGCCCTCCCCATGCTGTTGGCCATCCTAGCTCAGGTCCGACGTAGAGATCATGTGTTATTTTATCTGCGAGTTGTTTTTGTGTTTTTAGGGCTTCTATTCCAAGCTCTGCGTATCCTTCAATAGATTTTTCTTTTGCGTATCGGTGAAGTGATTCGTATTTGTCTAGTTTTTGTTTTTGTAGTTCTTCTTGTTGTTTGGAGAGTGCTACTGCTTCTGCAAGCTCTTTTTTTCGCTGTTCATAGTATCTTATCTTTGACTCTGCTTCTTGAGGGGGAAGATTTTGTTTAAGATTTTCAACTATGCGATTGATTTCATCAAGTTGATCTTCCATTTGCAGACGCTGTGCTCTTCCTTGTGTGAGTTGGCTTGCAACTTGTTCTCGCACAAAGAATTCTTCTGGACGCAAATCTTGTCCTGTGAGTTGGTTCCATTTTTGAGCTTCTTCTTGAACTTCTCTCCACGTAACGACTTCTGTTTGGTAGTTTCCTTGTTCATCAACTTCTACTGCTCTTTTGTCAAAATCATGGAAATCAGTTATACGATTGCCATTCTCATCAATGAAGTATCCTTGAGCGTCTCTTCGGTATTTGAGACGTGGAACTTGTGTTGATTTGTTAAGATCTGCTACTATTTTTCCTGTTTCTGTATCCACTACAAGTCCTATGCTTTGTTGCTCTTCGGGCTCATGGCCTTTGAAAACGACATCAGATTCGTAGTTTGCTTCGTTAATGGATCTTGCAAATTCTTGTGACCAAATATCAACTCCGCCTCCTCCACCTACTTCTCCAATGAAGCGAATTGCTTCTTTTGCTTCGTCCATGGAGGATCTGCGTAGCTGTTCGCTTACTGCGCCTGAGCGTTGATCAAATCCTGAAAGGTTTGTCATGGAAGAGGTAGGCATCTCTATTCCTGAAATAGTCACCCCTGCTGCTTGGGCAAGTTCTCTCATTTGTTCTCTTGCTTCTTTTCCGTATGCTTTCATACGTCCCATGAGTTGTTGCATGTGTGAAGTGGTAAGAACAAGTTGCATGGTTCCCGTACCCATTCGGATTTGGGATTCAATGTTTTGAATGAAGTTTCCTTGTCCCCCAATGGACTCGGGAACTGTTGTTCCTATTTCTTTTGCGGAGAAGATAGGTTGCTCTAGTGTAGGCTTGGAGTAGAGTGGCTTTGCCTCGTGAAAACCTTCATCAAGGGGACTGTAGTAGGGCTTGTGGAATTCCATGATCTTAGGTTAGTGGGAGCAATGTTATTATGTTATTGCTTGTGCGATCAGTTTTTTATACTTATGCACGTATTGTTTATATGGTTAGTGTGACATTTTTGTAGGTTATGCTCAGGAGATTTTGCTTAATTCCTTAATGAGTTCTTTAACATCTGTGAGGAAGTGTTGAGCTTTTTTCTCAAGTTCTTCATAATCTCTTCCAGATAGTTCAAAGACTTCGCCGTGATCAATTCGTTTTGCCACTAAAAATACTTCTTCAAAGTTATCAACGTGTTCTTTTCTGAGTAGGTTTCTTTTTACGACTTTTTCATTAAGAAGAGTTTTCATGTTTTTTGGAGAAGGTGCTACTTCTCCAAGAGTTGCAAGAAGAGCGTGAGCGCAGTCAACCATGCACCAGTAGAGATCTACAACTGCTTGTTTGATGTGATTATTTGCTCGTTTCATTGCTTCTTGGCTTGCAAGCATTTCATTCCAAGTTGCTTCTTTGCTTGGTCGAAGTTTTCCTTGAAAGAGAAGTTCTTGTAGGGGGGATGCGTATCCGTTGTCAAAGAGAATTGCTCCTTTGCGAAGATATTCAAGAACAATTGCGTTCTTGTTGTTCAAGTGAAGCCAAAAATGTGACCAAAAAATAGTTTTCGCAGTACAAAATGATGAGCTTAGTTCAAGTGCTTTTTTTTCCGCAACCTTGTTGTTATCTTCAATAATGCAGAGTATTTGGTGATGTTCTTGATCAAAGGGGTTTACTAGGATGAGTGAGTAGATTCCCTTGATGGTTTTTGCTTGACGTACTATATCTCCGAGTTGTTGTGTGATTTGTTTTGGCGCGTTTCGCATTTGTTTTTGTTTGTAGGATATTGTTACCATTATATTCTTACCATTATGTTCTTACCATTATGTTCTTACCATTTGACCATGCCATGGCTTGCTTTGAAATTTTTGTAGGTTTGCCAAAGAGCAACCTCAGCTCCTCTTTCAGCACTCCCCTTTGATCCGTCATCTGCTT
>RFJL01000038.1 GCA_003695435.1 Candidatus Woesearchaeota archaeon | reverse complement strand
TTCGCAGGAAGAGGTGCTCCGAAGAGTGCCATGATACAGTCTCCCATGTACTTATCAAGTGTGCCGTTATTGTCAAAAACGCTTTTTGTCATTGCTCCAAGATAGGTGTTAAGCATGGACACAACTTCTCGAGGTTTCATCTTCTCACTCATTGAGGTAAACCCTCGTATATCTGCGAAAAGCACTGCGATGTTGCGCTCTTCCCCCTCAAGCGTAATATCTTCTTTATCCGTTGTTGCAAGAATATGCTCAGCAAGATGCGGAGAAACATATTTTCCAAAGATATTTTTTACACGTTGCCTCTCAATAAACTCCTGCACATAGAAATAAGCGACAAGAACAACATAGACGAGAACTCCAGTAAGCGTAGGATAGATTATGTTAAGGATGATTCCGCGATCAAAGAAAAGAATGGAAAGAAAGATATATGCAATGAGTATTGCAAGTGTTATTATACTTGCAGGGATAAGAGGAAGTCGAAGAAGGGCGGTGGTGATAAGTGCTGCTATGAGCAACATAAGTAGGAGAGTTACAAAAGCAGGGGTTTGTGTAAGATACTGCCCCATGATGAGAGTTTGTAATGCGTTTGCATGAATTTCAACTCCGGGCATGGCCCGTCCATGAGATGTTGGAACGAGAGCGTCGTCATGAAGATCTGGCGCTGTAGCGCCAATAAGAACGATTTTCCCAGTAAAGTTAGTTTTAAGAGCATCAGCAAAGCTTATGGTTTTAAACGTGAAGGGAGGACCAACATAGTTGATGCGAAGAGGGTTTTGCGGTGCTTTAACCTCTTTTCCTCTCCACTTTTCGTAGAGTGCAAGAGAAAAACTCTTCTTCCCTTGATACTCGAGCGGTAATGTTCTAGTAATCCCATCATCATCGGTGAAGATGTTAACAAAACCAGTAGTGACATTTTCATATCCTGGAGCTGGTGTGAGTGTAACATTCTTTGAAAAATCAAATTCGATAGGGATAACTACCGTTCCCAGAGATCTCATAAGTGCTCCAAGTTCCTGATCTCCTGGAGCGGGTTCAAAAAACGCAACATCAAGTCCGATTACACGCGCATCTCTTAAATGCTCGAAGATATGCACATAGGTGTTCCTATCCCACGGCCATCTTCCAATTTCTTGAAGACTGTGATCGTCAATTGCTATGATAATAATATCTTCGAGAGGTTCTTTTTCTGTAAATAAGTTATCAGAAGCAGCATTCTGCCACGTTTGAAAAAAACCTAAGAAGAAGAGCAATCCTAAAAAAAGAACTACGAGAAAGCTTATGGTATATGCTCGTCTGGCGTTCTTCATGAGAGTTCGGCAATGCGAGCATCAATGCGTTCAAGTCTTTTTTGTAGTGTTTGAATGCGTTGAGTGTGCCGTTTCATTTTTTCAAGCACTTTTGGTTTGAAAGGAAGTTTATCTTCAATACTTGAGAAATCTCGTTTTCCAGAATCAAGGTCTTCTAAGAATTGGTAGACATCTTCATCACTTAGCCCATATTTTTTCTTCATTTGCTGATAAATGATTTTATGTTTTGCAAAGGCAGCTCTTCTTTCCCTTTTAAGGACCTCAATGTCATGAAGCACTTTTTCTCGAATAATCTTGAGATCTTCAACGCTCAAGTCCTCTTTCTTGAGCTCCCCTGCATGAATTTGTCGTATGAGTTCTCCCGCGGTTACTGCGATTTCCTCTCCACTTTCTTTGTGTTTGAGATCAACTTGACCGTCATCAACAAGAAGTGTGTCTGAACTTATAAGAAAACCTGTTCCTCGCACAGTTGCAACAGAAGAAGGGGTTTCCAGGACATACTCGCGCCCAGTGATTTTTTCTACACGGTTCCAAGTGCTTCCTTCTCTTTGTTCAAGAATCGTTCTCGAAGGTGTGATGTCTGAGAGTTTCACCTCTGTTCCAGGATTAAGACTTACAATATCTTGCTCAAGGAGAACAATATCTGCACGACCATCTGGTCCTGTGCGAACAATTGCTCCTTGCAAGAGTTGCATCTCATCAACAGCAGGAACAAAACCCTCCCCAAGATTCACTTCGACTGTTCCTTGAGTGATGTACAGCTTTGCTACATCTTCAGAGCCCGTTTTGTAAAGAACAATGCTTCCCGCCACAAGGATGATAAGGAGAAGTCCCAGGAGGATAGGTATCTTTTTCTTCATACCCTGAAAAGAGGATTCTCTTTTATATAAACTTATTCGTAGCGAAGAGCATCAACAGGTTTTAAATGCGCAGCTTTAAGTGCGGGCCAAAGTCCTGCAACAACCCCTGTGACGAGTGCGAAGAGAATGGCAAAAAGAAACAGCCAGGGATTAAAAGTGATCTCTATAGGAACTACGCTTACCACTGAAAATATTTTTTTAAGAAGAAGAATTCCAAGAGCTGAAAAAAGAGCTGCAAGCAAACCCCCTATGATGCCAAGAAGGCCTGCTTCAATGAGGAAAAGAAAAAGAATGTCTCTGTTTTTTGCGCCGATTGCTTTCATTGTGCCGATTTCTTTGGTGCGTTCAAGAACTGCTGTGTACATAGAGTTCATAATTCCCACTCCTCCGACAAAAAGTGAGATAAGTCCGATGGCAACAATGACCAGTTTAACCACGCCTAAAATGTTCTGACTCTGTTCTTGAAGTTGAACGGGGGTTACTATTTCAAAATCTTCTTCACCTCTCTTTTTCTTGAGTTGTTTTCGTATTGATTCTGCTGCTTGTTCAATATCAACTCCTTCTTTTATCGTTGCTGCGATACCTGTAACGTTGTCACCTATGTCAAAGGTTTCCTGTCCTGCTTTGAAAGGAATCCACACAGCAAAATCATCAACTTGATTTCCTGTTTTTTCCATGATTCCTACGATTTTGAACTCGTTTCCATTTACTCTTATTTTTTGACCCGCAAAAAGCTCCTTATCAAAGGTGTCTTTTGCAAGACTATAACCAAGAACTGCTATAAACGTCCTGTCCCCTTTTTTTATGAGTCTTCCTTCAAGGGGTTCAAGACCTGAATTAGCAAAGCTTTTCTCAATGGTGTCTGTTGAAGTAGCACCTACTGTTGTGAGGTAGGTCTCTTTGCCGACTCGTATCTCTGCTGTTTGTCTGTACGCGTGTTCTGCAAACTCCACTTCAGGAAGTGAGCGTACCACATCGGCATCTTCAACGGTAAGACCTCCTTTTCCGGTAGGGCCACCAAAGAGTTGCATGTTTTTTCCAGTAATAAGTATTTTTCTTGTTCCAAATTTTTCAAACTCTCGTCCCGCAACGTTTTCTAATCCTTGGCCTGTTGTGTAGAGCAAAATGATTGCACTTACACCGATGATAATACCAATCAAGGTGAGAAAACTACGTAGCTTTCTGTTCTTAAGATTTGCAAAGACGAGGTTAAAATAGTCTCTAATCATAGCGTAGTGCCTCCACGGGTGCAAGGCGAGATGCTTGATAGCTTGGAAGTAATCCCGAAATCATACCGGTAAACGTTGCAAAACTAATCGCTAACAAAACAACCCACCACTCAACAGTAACTTTGATGGGTAAGAAATTTGCTGCACTAATAAGCTCACCCGCGCCAAACGCAAGTACGACACCAAGAATAGTTCCTATAATGCCTCCGATTGCTCCAATCATTCCTGCTTCAAAAAGGAAGAACAGCAGAATATCTCTTTGACGAGCACCTACACTCTTCATAATTCCAATTTCTTTTGTTCTCTCGAGAACATTGGTGTACATGGAGTTCATAATACCAATTGCTCCGACGATGAGTGCAATGAATGCAATTGCGGAGAGAATTACGGTGATACCTCCAAGAACGTTGTTAAGAAATTCAAGAATTTGCTCAGGCGTGAGGACGAGAATGTCTTCTCGTCCCCTGTAATCTTCTAATTCTTTTTCTATGATTTCAGATACTTTGTCAATATCAAGTCCCGGCTTAACGATGGTTTGTATGAAGTTTACTTTGTCACCGAAAAGTTCTTGAGCAGTTTCAAAGGGAATTCCTATGGTATTATCATCTTGATTGTTTCCAATCTGTTCAAGAATTCCTACTACTTTGAATTTAATTCCTTCAATTTCGATGGAGTTACGAACGTGAATAGTGTCATCAAAATACGTGTCTGCTGCGAGGTGGCCTAAGACCACTGCATAACGCTCTCCCTTGTTGAATAACCTTCCTTTTTCAGTTTCGAAACCCGTTTTTTCAAAAATGTAAAACTGGTCTTCAGGACGCCACGCCGTAATTGGCGCAAAAGCGTCTTTACCATCAAAGGTTACCTTAACTCCTTGTTCTACAAGATAGGGTGCGACGTTTTCAAAATAGGGGAATTTTCTTACGAATTCAACATCATCAGTTGTAAGACCTGTAGAAAATGAGGGGTCTCCTCCGTCAAGGAAGATGGAGAGTTGGTCACTACCCAGCTGTTCAAATTGTTCTGTTATTGCGCCTTTAAGTCCTTCACCAAGACTAACCAGCATAACCAACGCTGCAACTGAAACAATGATCCCTATGAGCGTAAGGTAGCTTCGTATGTGCTGTCTTTTAATGTTCTTTAATGCATAGAGAAAATATTCTCTGATCATTTCCTCTTTTTCTCCCAGCGTCTGTATCCAAAGTAGATGACTGCGAGGAGGATGAGGAGTAGAATTACTTTTCCAAGAGAGCTGCCCGATTTTTTAATGCCAAATTCCTTAAGCTCGGATGATGAGTAAAGTTTGAGTTTTTGGTGAACAATATCTGAGTACTCATTGTTGTACACGTCCTTGTAGTTTATGCGGAAGGTGAGGTTTACCTCTTTTTTAGCATAGGGGTAAATGGTGAATTCGCCGGTTTCAAAATCATCACTTTCAACGTTCCCAAGGTATGCTGTTCGTGAACCTATGATTTCATAGTCTTCAGATTCTAGAAGTGTTGCTGTTACAAATTTGAGCTCGCTTTGTCCTATGTTAGAAAGTGAGAGAATGACGCTTCCCGGCTCTCTTGATGAGTATACTGTTGTTTCTTCAAGAGCGGTGAGGTAGGATGGCTCATCAAAAATGTTAAGTCCGATGAGTTCTCTTCGGGTATAGGTGTTTCCCGCATCGTCACTAAAGGTGAGATTGATAGGGAGTATCGTGGTACCAGAAACAGCATCAAAGAGAGTGGTTAAGTTAAACGTAATATCCTTACTGCTTTTCGCACTGATACGATCAAGGTGTTGGTTGTTTGATGTTCCAATGGGTCTGAAAGGACTTGAACCAATATCAAGTGTTACTTCAATGTTTTTGAAGTCTGAAGAAGCATCGTTTTTAAGCCTGAAGGTGATTGGTGTGGTTTTTCCTGGTTTGAGTTGAGTGTTACCTACTTCGCTAATAGAAAGAAATGGTTGCTCTGCACGTACAAGAATGGGATAGTCGTCTGTTTCCACCCAGTTTGTTTTTCCGTAATCAGACGTGAGCCTGTAGGCAAAGCGAATGTGGTGGAGGCCATCAATGGCGTTTTCAGCTACGCGTAGACGGTAGCGAATAATTTTGCCATCATCGTCCATTTGTCTTCCTTGTAGTTTTCCTAGTGGGATAATGTCTTGTTCTTCGTATGCACTAAACGGATATGCTGGAATAACCTTGAGCTCTACATTGTCTGCAGTATCTCCTCCTATGTTCTCCACAAGTAGTTTGAGTTCTACAAATGATCCTGGAGCTACGGGTTCAGGTTCTTGATTTACAAGAGTGATTCTAAGAAGGGGGAGTTTTGTAAGTTCTGCATTATCTCCAAATCCTGTAATGGTCTGTGCTTGTACCAGTCCTAAAAGGAGACTCAGACTTATGATGCTGATGAGAATAAAGCAATCTCTTTTCATTTTCTTGATTGTACTTGTCCATCCTTTAAAAATACTACCTTTTTTGCTATCTTTGCCACATCTTCATCATGTGTAACAAGTACGATAGTGGTATGGTCTTCTTTGTTGATTTTTTTTAGAAGATCCATTACTGCTTTGCCTGTTTTTGAATCTAGGTTTCCTGTGGGCTCATCAGCAAGGAGAACTTCTGGTTTGTTTGCAAGTGCTCGTGCAATTGCTACGCGCTGTTGTTGCCCTCCTGAGAGTTCTGCTGGTTTGTGGTGCATACGATCAGTAAGATCAACAATGGTGAGGAGTTTGCGTGCTCGCTCTAAGCGTTCTTCATAGGGAACTCCCTGAAAACTCATTGGGAGCATGACGTTTTCAATTGCTGTGAGGGTCGGTATGAGGTTAAACTTTTGAAAAATAAAGCCTATTTTTCTTCCTCTGATTTGCGCGAGGTCAGATTCGTGAAGCTTGGAGATGTCTTTACCATCAAGGATGATGCGTCCTTTGGTAGGCACGTCTAGGCAACCAATCATGTTCATAGCAGTGGATTTTCCCGAACCTGATGGACCCATAATCGCAATAAACTCGCCTCTATTGACTTCAAGGTTAAGTCCTCGAAGAGCGTTAACAGTAACCTTTCCCATCTGGTAAATTTTCCAAACATTTTCAAGTTTGATGATGGTTTTCTTGGTTTTCTTTTTTGTAGCTGTTTTAGTGTTTTTTTTCATGTTGTTCGTTGCAGCTATTGCCTTACTGTTTATTGCTGATTTAGCGTACTTGTAATCTTTTTAAGATATGCTTGTTAAGCGGTTTTGCAAGTGTGTTTTTCAAAGAAAAGGATTGCTTTTCTTCGTAATGGGATTCTTTCGCATACTCCCGTGCAGAGTACGCGTCAACTGTATTTATAAATGTTGTATGTCAAAAACATTTTAAAGGGTGCTTCTTGTCTTGTAGAATAATGGCGAGATTAAAGAAAAAACATTTGAACAAACAGCTTCGTAGCGCTCATCAGACGAAGAGCGAGAAAGGAAAGTATCTTGTCCTGTTTTTAGGTTTTTTAATGGTGGGCTCTGTTTTTGGCGTTTTATTTTACGGAGCTCCTTCAAGTGCGTATGGCTCTGTTACCTACAAAGGGTATGTGTTTGAGCAGACCAATGTGGGTTATGAGGCGAAGATTGATGGTGAGAAATACTTTTTCACGACGCTTCCCCAATACCTTGAACAATTGGAGTTAGAGTCTTTTGATGATATACTTTTGCGCGGCGGTTTTGTGTTCAGTTTTGATCCTGAGCAAGGAGCAATTGATGCAGTTGATGCAGCACGACTGTTTTTTGCAAGAGAGCTTCCTCTAAGAGGAATTGCGTATGGTGAAGGGGTACTCAAACCCTCAACAATCTACGCACTTCCGGTGATAACCTGTGAGAATGCAAGTCAAGAACAACCTGTGGTGGTGGTACGCGAAGCCAATATGACTTCCATTACCTATGAAGAAAATTGCCTCATCATCGAAGGCCAACCTCAAACGATTACGCAATACTTACAAGCACTTGAGTACAAAATACTCGGAGTGTTGTGATGCGCGTGAAGTGTGATAAAAAGTAAAAAGGTAAAAACACAAAGGTGAAAACACTACGTGAAATTGCAACGGAGCTGAAAAATGAAGATGAGAAAATTTGCGCGAAGAATGAAGCGTATGTCCGCAGAAGATAAGCTCATACTAGGGCTTGGAGTGGTGATGGTGGTAGGTTTACTTATTCTTGGAATTATTAGGTTCACAGGAAACACAGCGCAGATTCTCACCATTGACGACTTACATGAACAAAATCTTAAGGGGAAATTAAAAGAGGATCAAGGATATCTCTACGAAGGATTCTCTTTTGTTAATTTTAGCGGGGTGTGGTATTCTCAGATTGTTGCCCCAAAAGGATCTATTTATGACGTTGCCTTTAATCACGATCCTCGATCTGTTGAGGACATTCCGGTTAAAGGGTCGCTTAATGCAGACTTCCTTAAGAGGGGAACGTTTTACATCACGTTTGACCCTCTTGATGAAAATTTACAGTACGTGGGAAAGGCAAATGCAGGTCTTTCAACAGCGCTTACCAAAGCATTTGGTAAATACCTTGTAGCAGGCTGTTTGGTAAATGAAACTGATGCATGTCATAATGTGCCGATTATTACTTGTGATGATGAGAATAAATCAGTAATTGTTCTGCTTAATGAAGCCCCTGCACAAGTAACTCTTGATAATAACTGTGTTATTATTCAAGGAGCTGATGATGATCTCGTAAGGGCAAAAGACCGCCTCTTGCTCCGTTGGTATGGCATTAAGGAGTAGAAGTGGTTGCTGCGCATATCTTTGTGGGTGCAGACATATAGTGTAATAATAACTATTTTTCAGAAAACCGCTCGTCTAAGGTTTGTTCTTTCCTTTTTTCTTGTTGTTGATTTCTTTGAATGCCCATTCAATCTCCTCACGAGTCCAACCATTTTCTAAAAGTCTTTTTGTGAGCTGTTCTTGTGTAAAGCCTTTCTCAAGTCCTCTTTTGATGTATTTGATGAGTTCGTCATCAACTCTGCGACCTCGTCGATAGGCGGAGAGTAATACCAATCCTAAGAGTATTTCTAGGAGTGCGATGAAGTACACAAGGCTATGTACATACCACCATTTTCCTAGTGTGTCTCGTGCGAAATAAACGGGTTTTGCGATAATTTTCTGCGTAATGGTGGGCTCAAGCCTCTTAAAATTAAGGTCTGCCTTCACACCTACTTTCTTAAGATAGGTTATTTGCAAATCCGCTGCGCCGTCTCCTGTAAGGTCTATCTTTATACGCTCTCCAACGTTAAGGTCAATAAGGTAGATAGGGTTTGATGCTACCATAAGTTTTGCAGTTGTTCCTTCAAAGGAGAGCAAACGCACAGTATGTTTTTCCCCATTGAAGATAAAATACCAGATTTCGTCAAGACCAATACGCTCAGTGGTTTCATTAAACTCGTTAAGCTGAGCAAGAAAGTACTCCTTTACTTCTTTAACACCGACGAGCGTTCCTTCCAAGGGACCCTCATCTAATGC
>RFJL01000037.1 GCA_003695435.1 Candidatus Woesearchaeota archaeon | reverse complement strand
TCAATCTCTGCTATTTTTGAGATCACTGCTTCGCTTACCGCGCCTTCAACAAATGCGTACTTTACTCTCTCTTTGAGTATGTCTTTGAGTTCTTGTGCGCTGTATGGCGCAAAGATGATTTTGACTCGCCCCATGGTTGATGCGGTTTTTGGTTTGATGTAATCTGAGACTCGTACATCGTTGCTGATGAGGAGCGTTGATACTTTTGAACTTACATCGTTGTTGATGCGGGAGAGTCTGTAGAGAATATCATCTCCGCTTTCTTTGAGTGCGTAGTCAACTTCGTCAAGAACGCAGAGTACATTAGTGTTGAGTTTGTTAAGCACTTCAGTAAATTCTTTGAGTGCTTTTGCTCTTGTCCATCCAATGCGCGGATAATCTTTTTCAGGATTGAGTTGTGAGAGTATATCTATGAGAATAGTGGTCTCAGTTCTGTTCTCACTACAATTGACATATACTTTAGTGAATGCGATATCACTTTTCTTTGCTTCATTTGCGAGCTCTTCGAGAAGCTGGGAGACGAGTGATGTTTTTCCCGTTCCAGGATTTCCGTAAACAAAAATACAAGAAACAGCACTATTCATGAGGATAGGTGCAAGTTCCATTACGAGTTCGTTGCGTTGCTCAGTTCTGTGCACGATTCCCGAAGGCGGGACGAGTGCGTGAATAACATCTCTGTCCTTGTAGATGCTGTTTTTCATTAATCCTGCAAAGGTTATTGCTTCGGTCATTTCCTTTTGTGTACCCCCTGGTATGAAGAAGGAAGTGTAACTACTATATAAACCTTCCGAAATTTCCGTTATTTCCGTTTATGTCTTTATTGCCCAAATTCTCAAAAATAGACCGCTAAGTTTTTATAGCGATAAATAGAACTCAAACACATGAGTCTCTACGAAATTCTCAACGAAAGAGGTTGTTTAAACCTCTTAAAAGAACTCTTTGATGTTGAATGCATCTATAAAACCTCGCACGGCCTTAAATTGTCCCAAATAAAGGACAAATTGCCTTCTAGTCTTAACATAACACTTGCCGCTAACGTCCTACACAAAGAAGGCCTCATAGAATTAGAGGAACTCGAAAACGATGCCTACCTCGCACTCACAGGCAAAGGAAAACGATTTTTCGAGCAATTTGACAAGCTTAAACACATTTTTGAAGGTGAAGAAGAACAAGCTGAAAAAACCCGTATTGAATATAATATTACAGAACTCGAACAAAAAATACTCATCCTCTGCTACAAACTCCAACAAGAAACAGGAACCATCGTCCCTCTGCGCACACTCACACAAGAAGTATACCCAAACAAAAACACGTCTAATCGCATCGGCGCAATTTCTCAATACGTCTCCCGCCTAGCAGAGCTTAACCTCATGGAGAAAATTAAAACAAAACAAAAAACCTATGCAAAGGTGACACCAAGCGGGGAGCGCGCAATTAAAGAACAATTTATGGAAAGCGTGTTGTGAGGCATGCCCCTAGCCCTATTTTAGGTAGGTTTTAGCAAACTGAAAGTCTTCTTCAACAAATTCTTACTCAAAGCTTGCCCTCTATTCAACAGTCTTTTTTGCACAAAATCATATTCATACAATATCTTCCCTTTTTTTAGAAGAGTCACACGAATAACTTTGTGCGAGAAATTAAATCTGAATCTAATGAGCGAATACACCCATATTAAAAAGAAAGAAAATAAGTTTAACTTTTTAGCAATAGTCAAATGGGGACTATAGACATTCCTTAAACCACCTCTAAACGAACAAAAACTTTCCAAATTTCTAGCAAGATACTTTTGAAAATCAATTAATTCAGAATTCAGAATCACTTTTTTGTAAACAACGTGAAATGGAAATACTCCAACCCCTTTAACACTAACACCCAAGTTTCTATATTTATTACAACCTTTCCTAAAAATTTCAAGTACTTTCTTTTGATCATCTGAATAAAACGGTTGAATAACAGTTATATGAGGGGTTCGCTCATATCCTCGTCTGAAAAATAAGTGATTTACTTCACAAGAAGCTTTTTTTTTTTTTTTTTTTGCTTTTCCAAATAATCGAATTTTAATCAAGTAACTCATTTTGTCTTAAGATACTTCTCCAAAATTTTCTTCGTTGTGTAAGTTAATTTGATATCTACTCCGGGTTTGTAAAACGCGATATGCTTGACATCACTTCTTGGTCTGGCTGTTCCTTCTGCCTTGATTAAAAACACTTTGTGTTTAGTGTGCTTGAGATGACCTCCAATCTTGGAAACACCCGCATCATACTTGAACAAAAATTTAGCTTCTTTTGCAACAAGTCCAGTTTCTTCATACAATTCTCTTATTGCTGTTGCCATTCTGGGCTCTCTAGAACGTGCATTCCCACCAGGTAACATGAATCGTTTACTTCTTCCAGAAACAAGAAGAATTCCTTTAGAATTCTCCAGAATCACAGTCCCTCTTCTCCTAAGCTTGGCAACCATGCTAGAATTAAGTACAACTCATTTATAAAACAAGAGTAATCTGATTATTAGCATTCAAAATAATCCAAAAACTCACAACCCTTCTATAACCTTCTCAATCACGTCAAAAGGAGCATCACTGATAAGTCCTGTTACGCATAAGTGTGTCCTTGCAGCTTGATAACCCTTCGTTTTTAGTGCAGCTATTACTGCTTTGGTGCTAGGAGGGTTCCTCCCCTTTCTCTGCGCATACTCGTGAAGGTCAAAATACCTCGCGACATTAACTGCGCTTTCTTCCACAAGAAGTGCTAAGAACTTCTTCGTCTCACCTTGAGCTGCAAGGTCGTGCATCTTCACAACAAGAGATGGATCAAAAAGAGAACCTAACCACAAAGGTCCAAACCCGTCCATCTCACCCTGTTGTCGCAATACCTTATCAACTTCTTCACGTGACTTCGTGCAGCGAAAAAACACACGAAAGTAGTGCTCGTGCCAATACGAGAACACCGGGATAAGTGCTTTGTCATATTGTGCTGCGATGAGCTGCACCTTTCGAATCAATATGCGAAGACCGCGTTCATGTTGTCGCACTCCTTTCCTATTTTCAGCCCAATATTTTCTTCTACACACCTTGGGGTACGCTCCGCACAGCGCAGCAGTGTCCGTCGCACTTATTGCTAATATACCTCCTCTTGAGAGCCGCACAATACTACGATCAAGGAAAGGATTTGGAGAGCCAAAAGGATCAATATCAATATAGTGATATCCCGTGGATTGTTGAAGAAATGTGTTCGCATCAAGACAAGAAATGTTTATGCGCTCATCACCTAAGAGATTGTTGAGTTTAAGATTTTCTTTGATAAGGTCAACAGCTTCTTTGCTGTGATCATTTACATCAATACGTTCAATCATCTGTGAAGGAAGTTCTTTGAGAAACCTCATCGCCCTAACGCCCGTTCCAGCAAGAGGAAGACCCACGACCCAGTTTACAGGTGTGGGTTGTAGTGCTTTAAGTAACAGAATACTCAAATCACGATTGCGTCGCATAACAGGATTATAAAATACAGGTAATTCCTTTGAAATCTTCGTTTCCTTTGGGACAAACAACTTAACGTCTCCTTCGGCAATCTGCGTAAACATGCTTGCTAAAAGAAGAGAAAAACAATATAAAGGGACCGATTTTAAAAAAGAATATGTCTCAAAGATCACCTATTTGCACTGTTTTAGGTCATGTCGATCACGGTAAATCCAGTATTCTTGATGCAATTAGAGGATCGAATATTCTTGCAACTGAGGCAGGTGCGATTACTCAAGCAATTGGTGCTTCAATAGTTCCCATTGATGTTATTAACAAAGTGTGCGCTCCTCTCATGGGGGGAAAAGCAAATTTTACCATTCCAGGGCTTCTTTTCATTGATACCCCTGGACACGCCGCATTCACTTCGCTAAGAAAGAGAGGTGGCAATCTTGCAGATATTGCTGTGCTTGTAGTTGACATACGAGAAGGGTTTAAACCGCAAACAATTGAGGCACTAGAAATTCTCAAATTTTACAAAACCCCTTTCATCGTTGCAGCTAACAAGATAGATCTTCTTCCCGGTTGGCGATCAAAACCCGGATCTGTTCTTGCGAGTATTAATTCGCAAGACCCCAATGTTGTAAGAGACTTTGAAACTAAAATGTATGAATTAGTAGGAAATCTTAGTGAGAGAGGATTTAATTCTGAGCGTTTTGATCGTGTGGAGGATTTTACTACGCAGATAGGTATTGTTCCCATCTCTGCAAAAACAAAAGAAGGCCTTGCGGAGCTCCTAATGGTTCTTTCGGGTCTTGCGCAAAAATTTCTTGAAAAACGCCTTGAGATGAGCACGCAGGGCCCTGCTAAGGGAACAATTCTTGAGGTGAAAGAAGAGCGGGGCCTGGGAAAAACGATGGACGTTATTCTTTATGATGGTACACTTCGTGTTGGGGATGTTCTCGTTATTGGTTCTATGAATGGTCCTATTATTACTAAAGTTCGTGCACTTTTTGAGCCTGCTTCCCTTAAGGAAATGCGAGACAAGAAAGCGAAGTTTGAGACGCGAAAGGAGGTAGTTTCAGCAACCGGTGTGAAAATTTCTTGTCCTGATATGGAAGGAGTCATTGCAGGCATGCCTATTCGTTCTGTACCTGATGGCAATGTTGAAGAAGTGGCAAAGGAGTTGCAAAAGGAGATTCAAAACGTCGTTGTTGAAACCGATGGCGAGGGAATTATCATTAAGGCAGATACTATTGGAAGCTTAGAAGCTATGGTAAACCTCTTCAGAGAAGCAGGTATTAAAATTCGCCGAGCAAGTCTTGGGGACGTAACTAAAAAGGATATTATTGATGCTCAAGCAAATGCGGAACGAGATCCGCTTACCGCAGTGATATTATGTTTTAACACTAACGTTCCTGAAGATATAGTTGTGCCCCCAGAAGTGCGAGTTGACAAATCAGATATTATTTACCACCTTCTTGAACGTCATCAGGAGTGGCTTGCTCAAAAGGAAAAAGAAAAGGAAACACAAGTGTTGGATTCTCTTGTCAGACCCTGTAAGATGAAGATTATGGAGAATTTCGTATTTCGCCAAAGCAATCCTGCTGTTGTTGGTGTTGATGTCCTGGTCGGAAAAATCAAAGTAGGAACAAATGTTACCAAGGATGGAACTCACCTTACAAGTATCAAGTCCATTCAAAAAGAAAAGGAGAGCAAGTCTGTTATTGAAGCAGGAAACCAGGTTGCAATGTCATTTCCAAATGTCACAGTGGGAAGACAGGTTGAGGAAGGAGATATCCTTTTTGCAGATATTCCTGAAGAAGATTTCAAAAAGCTTAAAGAGTTGAAGCGCTTTCTTAAAGACTCAGAGCTTGAAGTTATGCGCGAGTTGGCAGAGCTTAAGCGAAAAAACAACCCCGTGTGGGGCATATAAACGAAAGGAACACATGAACAAAATCAGATCTTCATCATTTGCACTGTTAGTCTTTATTCTTTTAATCACACTTATGGGCTGTGCGCAAAGCACTTTGGAAGGATCTTCGGATTCAGTAGCTGAGCGTCCTTCTCAAGAGGGATCTTTGCAAGAGGCAGATGCGCAACAAGTAGCAAAGGAAGATCAAGGTCTTGATGAAGAAATCGCCAAGATTCTTGCAAAAAGGGAACGCGTGAAAAGTCTTACCTATACCTATTATGATTCTGAACAAGGAGCGCAAGGAGATCATTATGCAGTGCTTGGATCAAAAATAAGAGTGGATAATTTCATCCCTCAAAACTATCACAAAGAAGACTTGCACACAGTAGTGTTCATTGATAGGGAGTTAGGAATCCAAGTGGGGTACTGTAGAGATGAATCTCGATGCAAAGATATTGACCCCAATAAGAAAGTTACTCCTTTCAAGAACTATGATCGCAGAACACCTTTTGATTGGGCAAACCTTATCAAAAACGGTAAAATTGTGAATACCCAAACCATTGATGGGAGAAACACGATTAACATTGAAACCACCATTGATGGTGTTCCCACCCTGATGTGGATTGACACATACTACGGAATTCCCATGAAAGTGCAACAAGGAGATTTTGTTATCACTTTTGATGAAATAGCGTTCAATACTGTTAAGCCAGAAGAGGTAACCCCATGAGAGCAGTTACGCTAAGCATTATTTGCCTTCTTTGTCTTGTTTTTGCTACTGGTTGTGTTCAAAGAACTGTTGTAGAGCAATCCTCCTTTGACACACAAGAAGTTCAGAAACTAAATGAATCCAATCTTCCTGAAAAAACAGCTCAAGAATCAAAGCAAGAACTGCAACCACAAGCAAAGATCAATGATAACAATAACACAGAAGAGTTCATGGCGCTTGTTAAACTCTATAATAAAACGGTGATGCGCAGATCACCTCTTGCTCTTGACTACGTGTATTATAACAATAACATTGGAAGAAAAGGAGTTATTACCAAAGTCTATGGTGATGAGGTACGCCTTGATCTTTTCAAAGAGAGTAGTTATGACCCTCAAACGAACATTGAAATTGTTCGCTTTAAGATCGGGGAGAGCACAGGGAAGGGATATTGTAAGGATAAAAAACGTTGCGCTGATACTTCCAAAGTATTTACTGTTCGCGTTGAAGACTACCCTTTCAAACTCCCTCCAGATATGCGAGAATTTACTAATGGATGGGTTGAGTCATCTCAATATGTAAAAGATGTTCAAAGGTATTACGCACATGCTCAAAAAGATGGAAAAACCTATTTTTTAACGATTGACGGCTCAACGGGTTTTGTTATTAAAGCAGAGACTGAAGACTCTGTTGATGAGTGGGACGAGCTTCGTGTTAATCGTATAACGATGAGTGATGTAGATGTTTAATGGAAAATTCCTTAATGCAAAGGAAAGAAAAGAAATTGCGAGAGTTCTCAAAGAACAATTTGGAGCAGAATTCAAAGCAGAAGATGTTCTTCTGAAAACGAATAAGGACAAACTCTACGTAGTTAACGAAGACATCTCTGAAATTGATTTTGAAAATCTTCGTGTTGATAAGATTGGACTCTATTTGGGTGGTTTGCAAGCAGATGGTTTTCGCCTCTCTATTGAAGGATCTGAAATTATTGGGCCTCTTGCTTCAAGAAATGTTATTGAAATTAGTTATGATGATATGCTTGAGTGGATGCGTGGAAAAGATCTTGCATATTCGGGTGATGAGGAAAACGCTCTTGTCATAATAAAGCACAAAGAGTATTGGCTTGGCTGTGGTAAACTGCGCGATGGAAGAATTCTTAATTTTGTTCCGAAAACAAGACGTATTTCAGATGTTTAAGATTCTTGTACAGTTTAGAGGAGGTAATCGGATCTGTGTTTAAAGGGACAAAAATTGATCATAGGTAATATATCCTGGATGATTTTCAAGGGGGGATCTTGCTTTCGGATCAGCAACGTAGGTAAATGTTCCATCCGAGGCGATGCTAAGTCGTTTAGGGGACGCGAATAAGGGGTGTTCACTTTCTCCACCTACTTTGGGTATGCTTACACAAAATCCTAAATCTGCTAGTAAGTCATACATCTTTGATGCTATGCCATCGTCTAGAACGACAGGGTATACTTGAAAACGCCTTCTCCTTGGCACCACTACCGGCCAGTTTCCTCCAAAAAGCCACGTGCTAATATCTTTTCTTTCAAGAGAATTATGTGAAAACTTATTATATTCTTCAAGAAGGAGTTCTAAATCTTCCTCTAGTTGAGAGCGTTCAGGAAGTGTTGAGAGCACTCCGATAATTTTTGGAACTCCTTGTACTGTTGAGAGTTTTGCATCATGGAGGTAAAGAACGACTTCGTTGAGCAATGCGTTCTTTTCAAAACCTTGTGTTTCTAGATACCAATTGTTAGGCATGATCTTTTCCTCCATGCAATACTGAGTCGAGTATGTCATATATTGCGTCATGTACTGGTGTCCAGCATTGGGACTCTTGTAGTTCTCTTTGTTTTCCGAGTGCGTAGCGGGGATGGAACAATGCAGAGTCTGAGTCATATTCTCGCTCAAGCATCCTTTTTGTTTTTACTTGTACTTCAAGGGGAATTGTTCCTATTTTCACACTTGCACGCAAACCCTTCCACGTGTCAATCTCCCGCTGATTTCCTTTTCTCATTGGTTTAGCTATGCAGTCATCAACAGTAGTTCTGTCAATGTCGGTCGTTTTTGAATTAATAAAACAAAAAACTGCATAGTGCAGTGCATCTTCCCACTCTCGTTCTCCTGCTGGTTTGGGTGAAAAACCAAAATACTCAAGTGTGCTCTGATCAAAGTATTCTTTTACGAATTTTTTTGCTTCTTGCTTCATTTCTCTTGAAAGATCGTCCCAATCGTTAAGGATTATCGCAAGTGCATAACTATCGCTGATATTTCTTGGTTTGCTCTCTTGAACTACTCCTTGACAGACCACTTCTGTGAGTTTGGTTGTTCTTCTATGTCTGCTCTTCACGCGTGATCGCACGCCGTGCAAGAAATGACCTTTGTCAAGAGATCTGATTTCATTTGCTGAGCTGTACAAAAATGAGAAAGGGTATGTGCGTCTCAGAGTATGTTCAAATGATGCAACTTCTTCTGCAAGTGCATCACCTTCTATGAATTCGTGTTCAAGGATATATTCATCTGTAGGAATAACTTGTTCAAAGAGTCTTTGATCTTCTGTGATATCATGGGTGGTGCAGTATTGTACAATGTAGTTTCTTCTACTCGCTCCTTTGTTGATCCCCCTGAAAAGAGATTCTGTTATTTTAGAGAGGTACGTGTCTGATGTAAGAGACACATCTTTTACTGCCTGTTGAAGTTCTTCAATAACTCTTCTATCAGTTTCCGAGATATGATCAAGTATTTTTTGTGCGTCATGAGGGTTTTTAACCACTGTCTGACGCAGGCTTTTAAAGAAAGCTTGGACTCTGGGATCGTGCTGGAATTGTGCAAGTATTTTTTCGAGTGGATCTTGCGACATACTACTATTGTACCCCCTTCATTTATAAACCTTATTGAAATTTCTTACTTGTAAGTAGTTACTTAGTGCGGGTTTAGTTTTTAGGGACTACTTGCAAACAACACAAAAAAAAGACGTTAAATTTCACCGCCTCTACGCATTCCAAAGATCATCGCCCACATAATGCAGATTCTTAACGACCTTGCCACTCGTAGCTGCAAGCAACTCTTCAGAACCCATAAGAGCCTCCCCCACCGCAAGTGGCTTGCCGTGAGTCTCATCAACCACAACCACAAGATCGCCTTGCATCACCCCTTCATCACACGCAGTAACCCCTGGTCGCATGATATCAGCACCCCCCACTACGAATTTCACAGCACCCATATCAACAGTAACCTTGGGCAAGTACAGATCTTTGAGCAAGAATTTCAATGAGGGAGCAAGTCTTCCTTGTGGCAAGGTGAAAAAAACCAGTTCTTTATTTCTATAATACCTTCCGCACTCTTCTTGTAGCAAGTCTTTTTTAGAAAAGACCTCTCTTCCTATGCGCTCATTAAGTTGTTTGATGTCTTTTTTCGATAGTGTTTTCATGGATCTTCAACTCACAAATCTCATCACTCAAAGTTCGTAAAGCAATTCTCACAACCCCCGTCTTTGTTTTTCAACGCGTTCATAGGGGATAAACGTAATAATAATGGTGCTTCCTTTTTGAATATTTTTACGCAGATCCTCATTAAAATGTTTTGCTGCTTTTGTTGCATCAATTCCTGCGGTACGAGGGGAACTGTACGAACCTAAACGAAAAACGAGCTCTCTTTCATCATCAAAGTCCTTATTTGAGGTAACATTGACCTCTTCTGCCACACCACCACACTCAAAGCGAACAGTAAAAACATCATAGCTCTCAAGAAATTCTTTTACCTGCACAGGATCAAAATCCGCGCTGCATGCAACAATGCAATCACCTGCTGGCGTTACTTCCTCGTCTTTAGTGATTTCAAAAGTAGATTTATGAGAAATACGCATATGAGGATGTCCCTTTGCTGTGAACCTAATTTGCACGGTCTTCAAGAGAAGTATTTTTTTGTTCTCTTGCTTGCGCCTCAAGATCAACACCAAGCTCTTTGAGCGCCTTGACATGCATTTGCATAAGTTGCTCTACAATTCCTAGGATTTTTGCCATCTCTTCTCTCTCCTTAACAAGAACTGAGAGCGCTCCTTTATGAAATCCTATTTGTTCGTCTTTGGATGAGGTTGTCATAGACTTCTCAAAGCAAAACTCATTTTTAAATATACCTGCTGAGAACACTAAGAGTCCCTTCAGAGGAGATCGCTCACAAGTACTGAAAAAACCCTAAAAACCCCTTGCGAACCTCCTCAAAAATCACACCATACTAAGTTTTATTAATTGATGATTAAGACTGTCAGTTCATATGAGTCTTGGCACTATTACAGGAACTACAACCACAACACATTTTTCATTCATCGTAGAAGGAACTGCTCAAAAGTTTGAATACGTTTGCTTTAACCACGAAGGTAAACAAGTTCTTGCCCAGATTCTTGATCTTAAAAGAGATGAGCAAAAAACCCTTGCATACTGTGCGATTCTTGGCTACCACGACGGTTCCACAAAAAGTTTGCGAACCCCTCCTGCCCCAGGAGAACACGTTGAGATTGCTCCTGACGAGCTTATTTCCAAAGTCATTGAACTCAAATCAGAACACGGAGGTTTTTTAGGATTTCTTGATGGAAAAAATATCCCCGTACATATCAACCTTGAAGAAGTACTTACAAAGCACTTAGCAGTGCTTGCAAAATCAGGTGCTGGAAAATCCTACACTGTTGGCGTCTTACTCGAAGAGATTCTCAAGAAAAAGGTACCTCTTGTTATCCTTGACCCTCATGGGGAGTATAGTGTTATGAAATATCCCAATGAAGATGATCGTGAAAAACTCAAAGAGATTAATCTTGAACCATTAAGTTTTATCAAACAAATACAAGAGTTTAATGCGCAAAATCCTCTGCGGCTTCCCGTAACCCTTGACAGTCAGGAACTAGTAAATATTCTTCCCGCTAAACTTAACAACCAACAGCTAACCTTGTTGTACTCTTGCATGCAAAATTGTGACCACCTTGATTTTGATGAGCTCATAGGAGAACTCACGCTTCAAGAGAGCGCATCAAAATATGCACTTATTGATCTTCTCAATTATGTACGCCGTATGAATATTTTCTCGCATGCACCAACCCCTCTAAACGAAATTGTAAAACCTGGGCGAGCAAGTATAGTAAATCTTAAGGGAAGAGCCCCCGAAGAGTCAGAAATTCTTGTCGCTAAACTATGTAAGGAATTGTTTGAAGCAAGAAAAAGAAACCTTATTCCCCCTTTCTTCTTAGTGCTTGAAGAAGCCCATAACTTTTGCCCTGAGCGTAGTTTTGGAGAAACCAAAGCTTCAAAGATTTTAAGAACCATTGCTGCTGAAGGAAGAAAATTCGGACTTGGTCTTGCACTCATATCTCAAAGACCTGCACGTGTTGACAAATCCGTCCTCTCGCAATGCTCAACGCAAATTATTTTGAAACTCACCAACCCTTCTGATGTAAAAGCTGTTGCAAATAGTGTTGAAGGGATGACAAAAGAAACCGAAGACATTCTTCCTACACTTCCTATCGGAACTGCCTTAGTAACAGGTGTTGTTGATCTTCCCTTGTTAGTTAATGTGCGAACACGGCAGACAAAACATGGAGGAGAAGCTGCAAGTATTTTTGATCAGCAGATCATTGAGGAAACCGCGGACCCAGTCATTCTTCCGACCACTACCCTCAAAGACCTTGAACTCATGAAAAATGATGATGAAGAAGTGATAACCTATAAAATTCCTGCAGTATTACTACAGTGTCAAGGAAAAGCGCCATTCCAACTGCTCATTGAGCTTAATCAAGGAAAAATTGTAAGAGATATTAATAACGCAGCATTTTCAGAAATTCCCGAACTTAACACGCTTTCTCCCAATCAACTCGCAGTTGTGCAAAAAATGAGTGATAAACAGTGGTACCACGCAGCAGATTTCGCAGATCTGGGTCTTGATTTTGCTTTAGCGCATGATATGCTACAAAAACTTACGAAAAAGGGTTTTTTTGAAGTGAATAAGGATAAGTTTAAAGTAAAAGAGGACATTCCACTTGACTTGGAAGAAGTTGCTTTTTTTGGCAAACTCTCTTTCAAAGAGATTAAGGGAGAGCAGATACCCCAAATAATCTCCATTGAGGAAGTGAAGAAAAAAATCTCTTTCATGGTGCCAGTAATCGGCGAGCAACCCTGTTCAATCATATGGCACAAAGTGCAAAAGGTTAAGAAATGTGCGGAATCATCGGATCAAGAGGAAGAGTCATTACTAGAGATGCAGTAGAGCGTATTCTTTACCGTGGGCGTGATGGTTTTGGTGTGAATGAACGCGTTTGCGACTCTTTTGATCCATCTCTTTTACCTGCGCAAGGCGTTGTGCATTTGTTACATGCAATGGTTGGAAAAGTATGCCAGCCCTTTGAAGGTTCCTTCGTTACTAATTGTGAGATTTATAATTGGGAAGAGCTTAAAGAAAAATATGATGTGCCAGGTGAAAATGATGCGCAAGTATTCTATGAATTATTGAAGAAGAAAGGAATTCACATTGTTGATGAGATTGACGGAGATTTTGCTTTTATTTGGAACACTCCTGATGCACTTATTTTTGGACGTGATCGTCTAGGTGTTAAACCTCTTTGTTATTCTCTTAATGACGATGGCATTCTTGTCGCGTCCGAGCTTAAATGTTTAGACAATTCTGATCGTAAGGAATTTTGCGAGCCTGGTGTGGTATATGCGTATGATACTCAACTGGTAAAAAAGAAGGATAAAACTGCACTTATAGCAAAGAAAGAAGATGTTGCTCAAGCACTTCTTGATGCGATTAAGAAACGCGTGGATGGCCTTACCAAAGTAGGTATTCTTTTCTCAGGCGGCGTTGATTCAACGCTTCTTGCAAAAGTATGCAAAGATCTTGGAAAACAGGTTCACCTCTACACAGCAGGGTTTTGTGATGGAAATCTTGAAGAAGCGCGCGATGTTATCTGGGCAAAAAAAGCAGCATCCACACTGGGTATTCCTCTTTGCGTGATTAACGCGGATTTTGAGGAAACTGAATCAGCAATCAAGGAAATCATTCCAGTTATTGAAAGTGATGATATTGTGAAAGTAGGGGTTGCTCTGCCTTTTTATTTCTGCGCAAAAAAAGCGCACGAGGATGGCGTTAGAGTTCTCCTCTCAGGAATTGGTGCAGAAGAATGTTTTGCAGGGTATGAGCGACACCTTAAAGTTCTTGAAAGCGGAGGCGATGTTAATGAGGAGTGTAGACGTGGTTTTGAAGAGATTTGGAAACGTGATTTGTATCGCGATGATGTGATTACCATGTATCACAGTGTGGAGCTTCGAGTTCCCTTTCTTGATGAGAACCTTGTGCGCATCTCCTTAGGTATTCCTCAAGAGGAAAAAATATCTCGAGATCAGAAGAAAATTATTCTGCGTAAGATTGCAGCTGAACTTGGCGTTCCAAAAGAAGTTTGTGAGCGTAAAAAACTTGGAGCGCAGTACGGGTCAAAATTTGATCGAGCAATTGAAAAGCTTGCCAAAAGGCAAGGAATGCAAAAGCAAGAGTTTCTCAGAAAAATTTCCGCCTCCCTCTCAAAGAAGGAGCTCAGTGGGATGAGCAACCAATGTTAAGAAACATCAACCACAAATATGGATTGAACTGATTTGAATCCCAAAACACCCCTTTTTATCAGAAGAATTAAATAAAAGTGATGCTTCCCCCACTCATACTCGCATGCAAAAAAAAGACACCATGCTATACGTTTAGGGTGACGCTCCGCATTGCTGGCACGGGTTCATATGGCACTTACCCTCTAAAAAGGCATAAGATGAGGAAAGGTAATGAGAAATAAAAATCATTTCTATGAATTCTATGTCTGTAGTGAACTTTCTCACGACGTCTTTGACATCTTCGCGCGTGAATGCGGGTATTCGTGCAGGCTCAATGTTTGTGGCACGGATAAAATGTACCTTCATCCATCTTACGAACACGCAGGATTTTTCCTTATGTCTCCTGAATCATTAGAACCGCATTTGCAAGTTCAGTTTAAACAACTTGGAAATCCTTTCTCTTTGTTCCTTCGTCTCAAACCTGCTTTCTGGGAACTTATTGGGCAAGAAGATCTTCCCCCTTTAGACCTCTTGCAGTTCTTGTATCACCTTCAGCCCATTCAAGTCTTTCACGAAAGCGGTTTTAAAGATAATTCTCTTACATCTCTTGTCAATAAAGAGCCTCCTCTCCTTAAAGAACTACATCTGTGAAAAAAAAAGACAAAAAGGTTGAACAGTATTTTAGAAGACATAAGTTCTTAGTTCAAAAAAACACTCTCAACGTAAATGAGAGGCGAGAACCACGATTTATTCTTAATGTATATGTATCTCGACGATGTCGCCATCTTTAAGAACATGTTTTAGCATCTGTCTTTGTCCGGGAAATTTTGCTGAAGGTCCCCAAATTTTTGCGTATTTAAATTTTTTAACGAAATCCTTGTGCAACTTGTTGCATACTGCTTCAACAGTTGCTCCTTCTATCATGATTAATGGTTCGTCCATGTCAGCAGGTTTTCCCACTTCCTTAGTATAGATGCGAATAAACTTAAGTTTTGAGAAGATGAGTTCTTTGAGCTTGTCAATGTTGATATTCTTTTGTGCGGAGATGAAAAGATCTGGTTTGATGGTTTTTTCAATGTCCTTTATCATATCAGGGCTTGCAAGATCTACTTTGTTGACAACAACAAGCATGGGCAGGTAGAGTTTATTTCCTTGAATGGCATCAATAAATTCATCTGCGTCTACATCATCATAGAGAACCACATCCGCGTTGAGTATGCGAAATTCTTTGAGAATTTTTTTTATGGTTTCTTCATCTATTTTCGTAAGTTTAACTGTTGAGCCTATATCGATACCACCTTTGCTTTTTTTGGTGATGCGAACGTGAGGTCTTCTTTGATTAAGTCTAAGATGTGCGTCGCGTGCTTCTTTCATTATAACGTTGAACGCATTAGGACGCAAGACATCAAGAAGCACTAAAACAAGATCTGCTGAATGCATAACAGAGAGTACTTCTCGTCCGCGTCCTCTTCCTGACGCGGCGCCTTCAACAATTCCTGGAACATCAAGGATCTGTATTTTAGCATCTTTATATTCGAGAAGCCCTGGAATAACATCAAGTGTTGTGAATTCATATGCTCCAACAGGAGAGTCTGCTCCGGTAAGTGTGTTGAGAAGAGATGATTTTCCTGCTGAGGGGAACCCTAGGAGAATTACCGTTGCATCCCCACTCTTTCGTACACTGTATCCTTGTGTAGTGCCTCCTTTTGATGATGATGCTTTTTCTTCTTGTTCTTTGAGCGCGGCTAGACGCGCTTTCATTAAGCCTACCGCACCTTCTGTTCGTTTATTGACCTTGGTCTTTTTAAGCTGCTCTTCAAGCTCCTTGATTTTTTCACGGTTTTTTGATGAGCTTCCCATGGTTTGAATGGGGGAAGGAAGGTTTAAATAATCTTTGTCATCTGGTTACTAGAACATGTTAGAATTATATCAAGATTTTATTGAGCTTGCAAGCCCGTTTTTTACGCGCTTTGTTGTAGGCCTCATCATTCTCCTAGCAGGGTTTATCATTGCTAAGCTTGTTGGCAAACTTGTGCGAAGGTTATTGCATTCTCTTGATTTGAATGTGATGCTTCAAAAAATAACTGGGACAAACATTGCTCTTGAGGAAATTGCTGAGTCGTTCACTACATATTTTCTGTATTTTATTACCATTGTAATGGTTTTGCAACACTTAGGTCTTGCTACGACTGTTCTTAACATGATTGCAGGAGCCATTATTATTATCATTGTGCTCTCAACTTTTTTGGGCATCAAGGATTTCATTCCCAACATCATTGCAGGTATAGTTCTTCGACAAAAAGACTTTCTTAAAGTAGGAGATGTGATAAAAGTGAAAGGAATGAAAGGTCGCGTTGTTGAAATCACTTTTCTTGAGACAAAGATTGAAACGACGAAGAAAGATATGATTTTCATTCCTAATTCAGTTCTTATTAAAACAGAAATAGTTAAAGTGCAAGGAAAAGAGTAATCAAAACACTTTTTGTTTTTGTTACTCGGAATATCAGATCGCTTCGAGCATACTCACAACGTGAAATAATTGTGTTCGTATGTGTTGGGGTATATTTGAATTATTTCCTAGCTCATCAAGTTCAAAGAGGACTTTGTTGATGATTATTTGTTCGTCCTCATCGCTTTCTAGAAGGTTGAGGAGCTCGTCTATTTTTGAGATTACGCTTTTTGGAACTCCTTCATCTTCTTGAATGTCAAGAAGTGCATCAATGACTGAATCAAATACTTCACTCATTTTTTATCTGTGCTTGAATGGACTCTAAGCGTTTAGTGAGAATTTCTTTTTTTTCTTGCAATTCTTTTTTGAGTTTTTGCGCATCTGATTTGATGAGAATATTTCCTACAAGTTTGTATGCCTCAGAAGAGTTCTCAAGTTCTTCGAGTGCGGATTCAACTTCAACAATTGCCGACTGTACCGTTTGCTTTTGAAGGGCTAGTTGTGCTTCGAGATTCATTGTAGGTTTTGCATCTTCTCGTAGATGCTTAGTGATTGCGTAAGTGCGTTGAGTGTTGCGCGCAGAGCAGTTGCGTCATCTGAGCAAAGAGTGAATTTAGCTCCTTCTTCGCAAGGTTCTACTTGAATTGTTGAGCGTCCGAAATTGCCAAGTTCAAGCTTGATAGCGTCAATGAGTTTTGTGCAGTCGCCGTGCGCTATGATCTCACCGGTAAATTTCATCGTGCGAGAACTTCGGTGGGTTTCTTACGTGGCTTGTAGATGAGCTTTGACCCACAGTAGGGACATCGCACTTTTTTTCGTAAATATTCTGGACCAACTGTTTTAGCACAGTCGAAACATTTGTACTCTGCCATGGTATTTATGCTTCCACCTCATCTTCTTCAAGAGCAGAATCTTGTGCGAAGAGTGCGTCAAGATCTTCTTCTACTGCTTGTGAGCCTGTGCTACGTTTGGTGAGTTGTAGAGAATATGCTTTTGCAGCCCATTTTGAGGAACATTTTTTGCATCCCCAAATTCCGCGAGAAATTCTTCGTGCAGCGACGTAGCTACAATAAGGACACTTGTGGCGTCCTAAGTACTGTGATTCGATGCGTGCTACCTTGAGGCGATTCGTACGACCATAACGGGGTCCGAAACGTTTCGCCGAGCCAAGTTTAATTTTTTCAGCCATGATAATAGATTATTTGGTCTCCGATTTTTTATTGAAGGATTTTAACCGCTTTAATCGTTAAAATACGACTGTGCAGTACTGTTCAGTCGAATAATCATCGCTTTATAAATGTTATTCTTTGGCCACCATTAGCTTTAAAAAGTAAACCCTTAAAAGAGTACACCATGAGGCCATGGTGTAGCTTGGTATCACTCGAGGTTTGGGACCTCGCAACCCGGGTTCAAATCCTGGTGGCCTCATACCACCATTTTGTTTATATGATCACAACAATGCGCAAGGGAATGAGTAGTTCATTCTAGCAAGCGCGGGAGATTTGCATGACTCTTTCTGATAAAGATAAATTCAAACTAAGAAAAATCATCAAGGAACTCTCAGGCTACCGCGGAAGGCATACCGAGCTTGTTACCGTGTATGTTCCTGCAGGATATGATTTAAACGGTATTACAACGCAGCTTATGCAAGAAGCAGGAACTGCCACCAACATTAAATCAAAACAGACGCGAGATAATGTTATTGGTGCTCTTGAGAAAATGATCCAGGCAATCAAGGCAATTCCTAAAACTCCTCCTAACGGTCTTGCATTGTTTTCTGGAAACGTTTCTGACAATGAAAGCAAGGACGATTTCAGAGTGTGGGTTATTGAGCCTCCTGAGCCCCTTAATCAAAAACTCTACAAATGCGATAAAGTCTTTGAACTTGAACCCCTTGAGGCCATGTGTGCAACAGACGATGTTTATGGTCTTGTGGTGTTTGATAGACGTGACGCAGATGTTGCTTTGCTAAAAGGAAAAACAATCATCCCTCTGCAAAAAACGCATTCGGAAGTTCCTGGAAAGCACAAAACAGGAGGACAGAGTGCTCAGCGTTTTGAGCGTCTTCGAGAAGGCGCAACTATCGATCATTTCAAGAAAATTGCGGAAATGATGAAGAACAATTTTTTAAATTTAGACAACCTAAGAGGTATTATTATCGGAGGTCCTTCTGGAACAGTTGAACGATTTCTTGAAAAGGATTACGTTACAGGAGATCTTAAAAAGAAGATTCTTGGAGCAAAACACCTCTCCTATACGGGATCATTCGGTCTTCAAGAACTACTTGAAAAGTCTGAGGACTTGCTTGCTTCAGAGTCTGTTGCCAGGGAAAAAATGCTTATGCAAAAGTTCCTCTCTCTTCTTGCAAAGGAACCTGGAAAAACAAGTTACGGAAAAGCAGAAGTGAAGAAGATGTTAGAAATGGGCGCTGTTGAAACGTTGTTACTCTCAGAATCACTTGATGACTCCACCATAGAAGAGTTTACGCTAAAAGCAGAAGAGATGGGCTCAGAAGTTGAGTTGATCTCTGTTGAGACGCGTGAAGGAGTTCAGCTCAAAGAGCTTGGTGGTGTTGCAGCAATACTACGTTATGACGCAGGAATGTGAACACCTCCCACAACAACATAAGTATCATAAGTAAATTTTAAGAGTGTCTGTTCTTCTTCCCAGTATATGAACCTTCTTGAAAAAGCATATTTGCAACTCACCGGCGAAGCGTACTGTCCTTACACCTGTTATGTTGAGTATAGTGGTAGGTTTAAGGACTTTGGGGCAAACATTGAGCTTCGTCAAAGCAAACTTAAGGTAAAATTGAGCAGGGCATGGTATGGAAAGCCCGAAGAAGTGCAAATAGGATGTATTCAGGAATTGTTATGCCGCCTCTTAGGGGTTTCTTCAACAACAACCCAAATAGAACAGTACCACCACTTTATTAAAAACGTGCATAACGGTATTGTGAAAAGACGTGCAGAACCTGAGCTTTTAGCATCCTTTAACCGCGTTAACGAGCGGTTTTTTGTTGGTCTTGTTGAGCGACCCAATTTGGTATGGGGTCGTGAATCGTATCGCACCTTTGGAAGTTATTGCTTTAAGACGGACACGATCAGAATATCAAAAGTGCTAAGAACTGTTGATCCTGAGTTGCTTGACTATGTGATGTATCATGAAATGCTCCACAAAGTGCACAAGTTTAGACGGGCGGGAAGAAAAATACTCTATCACGATCGTAAGTTTCAGCAAGCAGAGTCCATTTACCCCGAACAAGAGAAGATGGAACGCGCTCTTGGAGTTATCGCTGCTAAGGCGCGTTCAAAGAGTTTTCTTACGGGAAAAAAGTGGTTCTGACCTGTTTTTTGATGATTTGAGCCTAAATTTTATAAACTACGATGTACTAAATGAGTCTAGGAGGTTATACTTATGACGGCTAAACGATTAATTCCACTTGCAGCTATGGAGAAAATCCTCAAAGATGTTGGCGCGGAACGCGTCTCTGACAAAGCAAAAGTTGCTCTTAAGAATATTGTTGAAGACATTGCTGAAGAAATTGCAGAAAATGCTGTAAAGCTTGCATCACATGCAGGTCGCAAGACCGTAAAGGCAGGCGATGTGAAGTTAGCAGCGAAGTGAATTATTTTGAATTGTTTTCTTAATGCTATAACAACGTACCCTTTATTGTTACACACACTTCACGGTTAAATAAAGAACACTCATTCTCCTTACTACAAAAGTCGTAAGTACTTATGTGTTGAATAAAGAAAAGAAAGAGAAAAGATTAATGCGGTAAAGATTCACAGTTTTTTCTTTACCGTTGCAATCGCTTTTTTTGCTGCGTCTTTTCCGCCAAGTCCAAAGCTTAGTCCTAGTGCTAATGCAAGTGCAAGGGAAAATCCTGCAACAAGGATCAAGATGGTGTCTTGTGCGAAGCTTAGGTTGAACCCCACTTGTTCAAGTGCAGTTACAAAGACAAAAACAATAATGACTATTTTCGCCACTTGACCGACGATGTCGGATCCTTTTGCTTTGGTGTGTGCGATTGCTTTTTGTACGTATTCTGCTACTATGATTCCTATGAGCGCAATGAGGATTGCTGCGATGACGTTAGGAATCCAGAGTGCAAGCGATGTGATGAACCTGCTAAGCGTTCCTGTTTTGAGGAGTTCTGCTGCAGGGCCAAGAAACAACACTACTACATACCATTTTGCGATGACTGCAAGTGTTTCACCGACTTTGAACTTTCCTACGGATTTGGAGAGTCCTGCATGATCGAGAACCAACTTGTCAAGTTTAATCTTGCGAAATACTGCTGCAAGAACAACATAGACAAGAAGGCCGACCAAGTAGCCGATGATGAGTACTGCAATCGCTCCGATGAGACCAGGGACGAATCCTACGAATCCATTCCAGAGACTTGCTAGCGGTTGTGCTATTGATGCACTTAGTTGATCGATACTCATGTCTAACCTCTTTTTTCGTGTTATGCTAACACGTTTTTTACACTACTATGCACTTTTCATTTATAAAAGTTTGTGATAATTAGGTACTAGTATACTTTTTTGTAGGTACGTTACCACCGCAAAACAAGACATTCTCTACAGCCTCTACAGCCCCCCACAGTTTCTACAGTCTCTAAAACCACAAAGAGAAGAAACCTCTGCAAAAGAGTCAAGAAAACACAACTTCACAACCACCACCAATCAGACACCCACACTCCAAAACCTTTATAAACAGACCCCCTACGATCCAGCATATGAGTGGAGAAACTAAAAAAGAGAGTATTGGCCATCTTAAAGTCGGCTCATATATAGTCATTGACGGTGTTGCCTGTAAAGTAACATCAACGGCAACGTCTAGACCTGGAAAACATGGACATGCTAAGGTTAACCTCATGGCAGTGGGACTCTTTGACGGAAAAAAGAGAAATCTCGTTATGCCAGGTCATGATATGGTTGATGTTCCCATCGTAGATAAACGAACTGCACAAGTACTCAGCATTGATGGAAATCATGCAAATGTGATGGATACAGAATCCTTTGAAACCTTTGATCTTGAGATTCCTGAAAATCTTAAGGATGAAGTTGTTGAAGGATGTACTGTCCTTTATTGGGTCGTCTTGAGCGACAGAGTTATGCAACAAGTAAAGAGCGATTAGGACTATGGCAAAATTCGAAGAAGCAAATGTGAGATTTTTCAAGAACGTTTTTGTTTGTAAAAATTGCAAGCATAAAATTAGAGCTCCTCAGCTTAAAGTGCTTGCAGGAAAAATCTCCTGTAGAAGCTGTTCAAGTAAAGCGCTACGCGTCAAGAAGAAGAAATAATGTCTGAGAGCAACCTTCCAGTCATTCTCTTCTACGGCGGAATTATTCTTTTACTTATTTTGTTTAGAAAGAAGTTTGAAATTCAAAATAAAATCATTGCCTTGTACCGCACAAAAATCGGTCTTAAAGCGATGGAGAACATTGGGACAAGATACGCGCCATGGGTGAGACTTCTTGGTTATATTGGTATTGGCGCGGGCTTTATAGGTATGCTCTTCATCATCTTCACCTTGGTAAAAAACCTCTATAACTTACTCTTAACTCCTGCTGCAACAAGTGGGATATCTCTTGTAATTCCAGGCGTGAACATTCCAGGATCTCCAATTACACCCCCTCTTATCATTGGGTGGATTGCTTTGTTCTTTGTAATAGTCATTCATGAATTCTCACATGGCATCGTAAGTATTGCGCACGGCGTAAAAGTAAAATCTTCAGGCATTGTTTTCTTTGGTCCGCTCATGGGAGCGTTTGTTGAGCCTGATGAAAAACAGCTTGAGAAAAAACATGAAACTGCTCAGTATTCTGTTTTCGCAGCAGGTCCTTGGTCTAATATTCTTCTAGCAGTTTTTGCTTTCTTAGTTCTTTCTTTTGCACTTAATCCCCTCTTTAATGACTTTGTAACTCCTGCAGGGGTTTCTATTGAAGCTGTTGAAGAAGGCCTTCCTGCGGCTCAAGCAGGGCTTCCTGTAGGTAGTGTTGTCACCGCAATCAACGGATACCCGATTCAGTCCTATGATCAATTCATTCAAGAATTGCGATTTGTACGTCCGGGGGAATCTGTTACACTTACCGCTGATGGCAAAAACTATACGATCACAACAACAGCACACCCAAATAACGAACGGATTGCATTTCTTGGTATAAAAGGAATTAGCAATAAAATTGAACCAAAATATACTGGCACCATTGGCAACATTGGTTTATCACTCATTAAACTTTTAAGAGAATTATTCTCTTGGATTGGCATCTTAAGCTTAGGTATAGGTCTTGCAAATCTTCTCCCGCTTGGACCTGTTGATGGAGGTCGAATGATGCTTCTTGCAATGCAACAAACAAAAGGAAAGAAGAGAGGTCTAAAAGCGTGGATTCGTGTAAGTACCGTTACGTTGCTACTTCTCTTGTTGAACCTTTTTTGGCCTGCGATTAGTTGGTTTACAAATCTACTCTGAGCACGAAGCGGTAACTCGTTTCTCCTCACAAAGGTAACCAAAACTAATAGGCACAACGGTTATGGGGCTCGATGTTTTAATTACTCTTTTCCAATTTTTTATTGATCGTGCAGGATACGATTGATTATTGATAAGATAAGAGGTGTACTGAGTTGTTTTAGAAAGTTCTATCTCAACATAGTCTCCTATGCACGTTGCTTGTATGATGCTCACGTTTTGTGAACAGTCTTGCGCGACTGCAAATCCTGAAAGATTAAGTGTTGAGGGAAGAGAAATAAAAAATGCGCTTAGGAGAAGTAATGCGATTATTGCAAGTGCGTGTTCCCCTATTTTTCGTGAAGGTTTTGGTGTGAGAGGGTGTAGCTTTTCTCGAGAATGTGCTTGTGAAAAAGCTTGATTAATCTGAGTAGAGGAATAACCATATTCGCGTAAGCGCTTGGTAATCTCTTCTTTGCTTTTCTCTTTTTGAGATCGGATATAGTTATCAATCAAAGTAGTTCTTCACCTTTTCTTGCATGGTCGGTTTCGCATTGGGGCCAAGAGAGTAATATATTTTTTCTACCTCTCCTCCCCAAGAGAAGTCTCCTTTCTCTTTTCGTATCTCTTTGATAATAAACTCACCTGTAGAAACTCCTTTTTTCAAATGATAATAAATTGAGCGCATAGTAACAGGTGGAAAAATATCACGATAGACCTTGTAGATCTCATACGCGTAGCCTTCTTTCATGAAGTAGAGTATTTCCACAATGTTTTGACGTATGGGTGATTTTACGGGTCTTCCGCGGGGCATGTACTTGAAAATGAGGCATTCTTTATATGATTTTTCTATATGGAAAAGAAAGGTTTTTAACACTAAGAGTGTAGGAAAATGTATGAAAAAAAGAACTGCGCTTATTCTTTCAGGAGGTGGATCAAGAGGTGCCTTTGAAGCAGGTGCAATTAGCGCACTACTCAAGAAAATAACGCCAGATGTCATTATAGGAACAAGTATTGGCGCAATTAACGGTGCAGTTATTGCAGGAGGAGCAAGTGCGCAGAAACTTGAAGAGTACTGGCGGTCAGCAAAATTTGAAGAACTTGTTCCTCAAGAACTAAGTCCCCTCTCCTTTCTTGAAAAGAGCGTCCTCGCCCACGAGGAAAAACTCGAAGAGCTTCTTCGAGAAATACTCCCTGTAAGAAGATTTGAACAATGCAAGATACCTCTGTTCATTAATGCCTTTAATGTAGATAAAAAAGAAGAAGTGATTTTTCACAAAGGACTTCTCATTCCCGCAATTCTTGCAAGTTGTTCGATTTACCCCTTCTTTCCACCCACCAAGGTAAACAATGAGCGCTTTATTGATACCCTCAAAGTACCAGACCTTCTAAGAGTGTATAAGAACTTTTCTTTTGATCGAGCAATTATTATTAATCTCTATGGGGACTTAACACCAACCTGGCAATTTAAAGTATTTCTCACATCACTCATTAATCAACTATCTAAAAAAAACCTCTACAAAAACATGCAAGGCCTTGAAAAACAAGGCGTTGAAATTATCTCAATTGAGAGCAAACATGCAATACACCCGGCAGATTTTTCTCACACGGAAGAACTTATTGAAGAGGGACGCAAAAAAGCAGAAGAATTGCTTAGGACAAATTTCTCATCTGATCAGTAAGTGCGTCAAACGCACGCAAAAATTCAAAATCATCACGTACCGCCTCAACAAATGAGTCTGCTGCTTCTTCGAAAAACTGCGTTCCTCTGTTCGAGAGAATTTCTTGTAATGCTTGGTCATGGCTAAGTTCAGCATCTCTTTGATACGTGCGAGTCCTTACTGCACTATACACATCGCAAGGAATAAAGAGTTGAACATGTAAGGGGATCTCTTCTCGAGGAACTCCTTGGTATCCTTTGCCGTCCGGACGTTCGTGGTGCAAAACAGCAAGTTCAATTACTTCGCGTTCTTCTCCTGCTAAAGAGAGTATATCTCCTCCAAGCACAGTATGCTGTCTAATTGCTCTTTTTTGCTCAGGGGAAAACCTTTCACCAGGGGTTCCCACATACAACCCTATTTTTCCAATATCATGAAGTATCGCGCCTTTGTGAAGGACTGATCTATCAATACGCGAAAGATCCGATCTACGAGTTCCTAATCTAAGATATAATTCAATAATACGCTCATAAGCAAGAACAACTTGCTTTGTGTGAAGATACGTGTAGCCATCAGTATTTTGAATAATCCTAAGAAACTCTTCGTACTGCTCTTCTCCGCGGGTGTTTTTTATGTACTGCATACCCGAAGCAACTGCGTGAACAATACGGGTTCTATACTCCTGCGCAGCGCACAGTTCTTCTCGAGCGGTGTGACTAAGTCTCAATAATTCATCAAGTACTTCTTCACGAGCAGCTTCAAAGCGAACGATACGTTGTTGTATGTCTATGAATGCACGAGGTGTGGGGAAAAAGAAATTTCTTCTCCTCTCTTTTTCAGAATAAAGACGCTCATAACGAGGGATGTTTGCTTTCTCAACTATTTTTGGCTTTTTTTCTTTTGAAACAAACCCCCCTATGTTCTCATCACATGCTTCGTCAATACTGCGTAGATACTCAATAACCTCTTGCAATCTGTGCGCAACTTCTAAATGTTCTTGTGAAGCCTCGTTTGCAGCTTGTACCTTTTTATGAATGGACTCTACATGCACATCCAATTCTTTGCTTAGCTTTGCAAGGTGACGTTCTGCCCTTCGAGCATTAACAACATAAGACCAGACTCGTCTCAAAAGACCTCCCTTGGGTGCAGGAACTGCTATATCCACATGATACCATAACTCAGGAGAGTCAAAATTCACTTTTTGTGCACTCGTTTGATGTTGAACAAGTCTTTTTGTCACCTCACTAATGTTATCAGAAAGGATAATTCCTTGATTTGCCTTCGTTGAGGTGTCGAAGAGAGGTAGTGTTTTAATCATGTGTTCGGTTTGTTTTGCATCAAAAAGAAGAACTTCCTCAAGGTTTTGCGGATAAAGGTGGTCTGAGCAATCTTCTAAGTAGTGTTCACGAACACGCCACTCCCATCTATACGTATGAATAGGCCCTCCCAATTCTTTTTCAAGATGTTTGACATGATCTTTGTCGAGTAAAGAAAATTGTGCGGGGGTTCTTAGATAGATGGCATCAGTAAAGTTTGGGGTGCCCTTAACCACTTCTTCATAAAGCCTCTCGGGATCAATGAGAAAACCTCCCAGAAGATAAATATCCCGTTCTGGATTTTGTAGTAATCGAAGGTTAAACTCTGCAAGAAAAGTATCCATTCCTCCCAAGTATTCTTCAAAAACCAATTTGCGAATAAGTGCATACGCAGGGCCGCTAATGAATCCCTTAGTATCTTGAAGTTCGTTACGAAATGCTTCATAATCGACCAAACTTGTTGATCCAGTGATTGTGTGAAATGCTTGGAGGACTAGCTCATCTCTTTTATTTTGATCACCAATCATGCTAAGAAGTATGTTAAGATACCTGTTAGTTGCAGCTTTGCGTCCAGGGTTGTTAAACGGTTGAGAATCTTTTAGTTTTAATTCAAGGCCGGCTCGCTGGGGGAGGTTCATATCAAAAACGTAAAGAGTAAAGCTTAAAAGCTTTAGTGCTCTATTTTACGTTAAAAGAGGAATACCTGCTATGCTTTCTTCCATTACCACGCTTTTACCACTCTCTCTTCTTGAAAAAATTGAGTTCAAAATACTCAGCTCACCTAAGAGAGCGCAGAGAATTCTCACTCGCATTCCTGATAAGGTATTTACGATAAATTCTCAGCGTAAAGCAGTGGAAATTGCACAAAGAGCGATTGATCGCGTTCCTGCATATGCAACATTTCTTGCTGACCAGCAGAGGATTAACTGCACTGTGAAAACAATTGAAGAATTTGAAGGCCTCCCCATAACAACAAAGGAAAACTATGTTAAAAAATATGGGTATGAATCACGTTGCGTTGGTGGAAAATTTCCGTTGTGCGGGAACATTGATGAGAGTTCTGGTTCAAGTGGAAAACCCACAAACTGGATTAGGGCTAGGAGGGAAGAAGATTTATTGCTCAAAGCAGTGGAGTTTGAGTACGTTTACACCTTTAAGCCACATCACGAACGCACCATCATCCTTTCTGCATGGTCCTCTGGTCCTTGGGCTACTGGTGTGAAGTTCTGTGAGTTAATGGAACATTTTGCGCTGGTGAAGAACACAGGAACAGATCCTCAAGCAATCATTGAAACACTAGAAACATTCGGTCCTGGCTATGAGTATATCATTGCAGGATACCCTCTTTTTTTACAAAAATTATTTGATGAGAATAAGAAATTTGCGTGGAAGGACTTCACCATCCACCTCCTTACAGGAGGAGATTCTAATCCACCTAAGTGGAGAGAACACTTTAATAGGTTTTTACAAGAAGATGTGAAGGTTATCTCTTCGTATGGATGTTCTGATATTGATATAGGCATTGGTTTTGAAACGCCTATTTCTCAGTTCATACGTGAACTCTGCGTTGAAAACCCAGATCTACGCGAAGAACTCTTTGAGGACAGATCCCAAATCCCCATGCTCTTTCAGTACAACCCGCTCATGCACTACATTGAGAATATAACAATAAAGGGGCAACCAAGTTTTTGTGTTACCTTGCTTGACCCTCACGCGGCAAGTCCAAAAGTTAGGTATAGTGTTGAGGACAGGGGGGGCGTAAGAGAGTTTAGTTCTGTTTTTAAGATTGTAAGGAGGCATGAACCTAAAAAACTAAGAGAATTCCTCGCTCATAATGATACTCCTTTACGATTGCCTTTTCTTTTTGTAGGGGGACGTGTTGATGGAACGCTGTCCTTTGATGGCGCTAACGTGTTTCCTGAACAAGTAGCTCATGCGCTCAGCCCTCTTAGAGATGTTGTTAATAATTTTGTGATGAAAAAGAAAGGGAGTTCATTTCTTCTTCAACTGGAGTTGAGAAAAGGTGCAAGGAGGATTTCTCGGAAAAGAGTTTCAAATATTATTGGTCAAGAACTCTCTAAACTTAACCGCGATTATGCGGAGAGTCTTGAGAATAATCATTTGCTCTTCCCTCAAATTGAGTGGTTCTCCTACGGCACAGGTCCTTTTAGAAAGAGTAACGCAATTAAGTTCAAAAGAATATGCTAAGTCACGTATGAAATTTTCCACTCAAAAAAATGATCTTGCTCATGCCGAACTTAAAGTGCTTGGAAGAAATATCCGCAAAGTAGGCGAGGGTAAGTTCACAGGATTTGTTTCTTGTTATCAGAGACTTGCATATACAAAAAAAGTGTACTTTGATAATGTTAGATGGGCGAATAAGGAGCCTTTTCATGCAAGACGCGCACATCTTCGTCCTGGAAGATCAGGCCATTCTCTTGATCCAAGACTTGCGCGGTTAATTGTGAATCTTACAGGTATTCGACGAGGAAAACTTCTTGACCCCTTCTGTGGAACAGGGGGTTTTTTGATTGAAGCAGGTCTTATGGGGCTTGATTACCAAGGATATGATATTGATGTGAGAAGTGTGGAAAAAGCAAAGAAAAATCTTTTGGCTTTTGGGCTTGAACCCGCTGTTGAAGTAAAAGATGCTTTAAGCATATCCAAGTCTTTTTCTTATCTGGTAACGGATCTTCCTTATGGACGAGCATCTAAGATTTCAAAAGATCTGGAGCTTCTCTACGCTGATTTTGCACGTATGCTTGCAAAGAAACTCAGAAAACGTGCAGTGATTGTAAGTCCGCACTTTCTTAATTTTTCTCAATTTGTAAAGAAAGAAAATAAACTCAAAATTGTTCAATCGTTTGACATCTACGTGCATAAGTCACTTACGAGAAAAATAGCAGTTATTGAGCGTCGTTAAGTTTATTCTCTATTTTAAAAACAACTTCTCGAATTTTTGCTACTGCGTCAGGATTTGCTGAAATACTGGTTATTCCTTTTTTCACAAGGAATTCAGCCATTTCAGGACGTGAACCTGCTTGTCCGCAGATGCTGGTTTCCACACCGTATTTTTGACAAATTTTGATAACTGCTGCAATTTCTCCAAGAACTGCAGGGTGCATTTCATCAAAGAGTTTTGCAATGCGCGAATTGTTACGATCAATACCTAAGGTGAGTTGTGTGAGATCATTTGTTCCGAAACTGACAAATTTAATTCCCTGTTCACAAATTTTATCCATAACCCAACACGCAGCAGGAGTTTCACACATCACCCCCCACGTAATTGTTTGAGGGTTGAGACCTACTTCTTGCATGATTTTTTTTGCTGCGCTTACTTCTTCTGCTCTGATGACAAAAGGGATCATAACGCCAACGTTAGTATACCCTTCATCATGTAATAGTTTTATTGCTCTGAATTCTGCTTTGAGTACTTCTGGCTCGTCAAGGCTTCTTCGTATGCCGTGCCAGCCGATCATAGGATCTGTTTCTTTTGGTTCCTTGTCTCCTCCTTCTAAATGACGGTACTCGTCAGTGCGAAGGTCTGATGTGCGTACCCAGACAGGTTTTTTGTCAAAAGCACGTGCGATGTCACGTAGACTTTCCACAAGCATTTGCGTGTACTCTTCTGCCTTTCCTTCGCGTATGTATTGTGAGGGTAGTTTTCCTGAGTTTGCTATGATGAGTTCTAGTCTGCAAAGACCGATACCATCTGCCCCTGTTTTTGCTGCTTTTTGTGCTACTTGGGGTAGGTCGCAAATAACTTTGACTCCTGTCTTGGTTTTGATATCAGAGTGAGCAAAGTCTTCATCTTCTTCGGGAATATCAACTTTTCCTCGGTATATTTTTCCAGCACTTGCGTAAACGGTGACGATTTCTCCTTCTTTAAGCGTTGTTGTTGCTTTTTCTGTTCCGACGACGCAGGGAATGCCCATTTCTCTTGAAACTATTGCTGCATGGCAAGTCATCCCTCCTTCATCAGTAACTATTGCTGATGCGCGTTGCATTGCAGGAACCATATCTGGTGTGGTCATAGTTGCAACCATAACATCACCACGTTCAACGCGGGTGAGATCTTGTGGTGTTTTTACAATGACTACTTTTCCAGAACCTACACCAGGACTTGCAACTTCTCCCTTGAGAATAGGATCTTGATCAATATTGATAATGCTCTTTTTCGCCTTTTTTGTGAGAGTGGTAATTGCTCTTGTTTGCACGATGTAGATAGTGTCTTCTTCAATTGCCCATTCAATATCTTGTGCTTTTTGATAGTGTTCTTCAAGTTTTTTTCCAATACTCGCTATACTTGCAACAGTTACGTCATCAAGAATACGTGCACTTTTTTTGTCTGGAGGAATTACTCTCCTTACTGTTCCTCCTGTTTTTTCATCGCGAAAGAGTCCCCATTCTTGTGTGCGAACTTTAACCTCTTTGATGGAGAGGTCTTCTTTGTTCACGATGTAGGTGTCTGGATTTTGCGCTCCTGAAACGATGGTTTCTCCTAATCCATATACTGCTTCAACAACGATCTCAGAAGGATCATTTGTTGAAGGGTTTGCTGTAAACATAATACCGGATATTTCAGAGTTAACCATTTTTTGCACAACTGCGCAAAGATAGACTTTTTCATGATCAAAACCGTTTTTCATTCGGTAGTAGATTGCACGTGCAGTAAAGAGGCTTGCCCAGCATTTGCGTACTGCTTCAAGGACGTTGTGCGCTCCTTTAACATTGAGAAATGTTGCTTGTTGTCCTGCAAAACTTGCTTGGGGAAGATCTTCTGCTGTTGCAGAGGAGCGAACTGCAACCCAGGGCTCAGAGTCTTTCATAACATCGCCATGCTCCATCATATGATATGCTGCCACGATTTCTTCTGCGATGTCCGAAGGAATTTGTGTGTTGATAATGAGTTCTTGAATAGTGTTTGCTTTTTGTTGAAGAAGATCGTTGTTTTGATAGTCTGTGATTTCTCTAAGACGAGTAAGAATTGTTTCTTTTATACCTGTGCGTTCGATGAATTCTTTGTAGCACGGAGCGGTAACGAAAAAACCGGGCGGTACCGGAAAGCCTTGTTGAGTCATCTCTCCGAGGTTTGCACCTTTTCCACCTACAAGTGCTATATCCTCTTTACCTACTTCACGAAACCAAGCTATGCGTTTGATGGGGTTCACCTCTACACTCCCCTATTTAAGAGAACTATTTAAAGGTTGGTACTAAACACATTTATAGAAAAACTGTTTTGAGAAGGATATGAACTGGAGAGTGATTCCTTGGGCTGCGTATGATGCGCATACGAATATGGCAATTGATGAAGCAATTCTTGAAGCAGTTCGTGATGGGAGAGCTCCTCCGACTATTCGGTTTTATGAATGGCAGGGAGGTGGTGTTTCCATTGGAAGACATAATCCTTCATCTCTTGTGCGTGTTGATCAATGCAACGCTGATGGAGTAGGTTATGTAAGAAGAATTACTGGAGGTAATGCTGTTTTTCATGGTTCTTCTGATCTTACGTATTCTGTGATTGCTCCTCACGAAGTGTTTGGAGAGGTTGAGGGGAGTTCTCTTAAGCGAAAAGCGTATGCGTGCATTCTTTCCTGGATTATTGATGCGCTTAGAACGGTTGGTGTTGATGCGTACTTGTATGGTTCTAACGATGTTCTTTATGATGGAAAGAAGATTGTGGGTAATGCGCAAAAGCCTTTGCAGAAGGTTCTTTTGCAACATGGATCGCTTTTTTATGCATCTACTGCTGATGAGTGGTCTGCGTATCTAAGAATTCCTGAGAACAAACTTGAAGGAATTCAAAACATTTGTAGCCTTGGTGTAGAGAGGGAATCCTTAAAAACAGCGTTATTTAATGCATTTACTTCTAATGATCTTGTGCGTTGTGTTACTGTTGAATCGTTAAGTGACGCTGAATATGCTCGTGCTTGTGAGCTGATTGATATGCGCTATGCGATTTCGTTTGAGGATGAGAGTGATGCGCGATCAGGAACGATTTGTGCTCTAGATATTCAAGAAGACTAGTAAATTTTAAATACCGTCTTTGAAGGATTGCTTGTGAAGGGGGAATCATGGAGTCAAAGATTGAGTTTATTCGATACGCTCTTAAGAATAATGAAACGGTAGTTCTTGCTGCGAGGTGCTCTGTGGAGTATGATGGACGGGCGCAATCTCGTCTTGAGGAGGGTGATAGGCTCATCATCATTAAAAAAGATAAGACTATTCTTATTCATCAGCCAGAGGGGAATAATCCAATTAATTATATGAAGCCTGGTGCTTTGCATTCTCTTGTTTTTGAGAATGGTTGTTGGGCGATCAAGTCTGAGGCTCCTTCACTTAAGGAATACCTTCTCATTAAACTAAGTGAGATTTATTTTGTGAACTCTCATGACTTACAGGACGGACAAAAAATCACTCTGGTAGGTTCTGAAAAAGACATGGCAGAGATGATTTATAAAAATCCTGAGCTCATTGAACCCGGTTTTAAACCTCTTTCAATGGAAGAGCATACTAAGTATGGTTTTATTGATGTTTTCGGCCTTGATGCTCGGGGAGTGTTGGTTGTTGTAGAGTGCAAGCGTTACGTTGCAGATGTTTCAGCGGTGCAACAGCTTAGACGCTATGTTGAGAAGATTAAGGATGTTAAACAGTGTGATGAGGTTCGCGGCATCATTGCTGCACCGAAGATGACTGCTAACGCTCTTAAAATGCTTCGTGATTGGCATTTTGAGTTTGTCGAGGTGAACCCACCGAAGAAGTTAATGATTGAAAAATCTCAAACAACGCTTGGAGGTTTTTATGCTCAAAGTTAAGATTAAATTACATCCTGATGGAAAAGAGCCACTTTACGCTCTTGAAGGAGACGCTGGACTTGACCTCTTCACTCGTGAGAAAATAGTTCTCGCGCCAGGTGAGCGTAAACTTGCACCAACGGGTGTGTATTGCGCAATTCCTCAAGGATATGAAATGCAGATTAGATCTAAATCGGGTTTAAGTTTAAAACATGGTGTGATTGTGCTCAACTCTCCCGGAACAATTGATAGTAATTACCGAGGAGAAATTGGAGTTATTCTTTTTAACACCTCTGATAAGCCCGTGGTGTTTGAAAAGCATATGAAGGTTGCGCAAGCAGTGTTTAATAAGATTCCAAAAGTTGAGTGGGAACATGTTGAAGAACTTGATGAAACTCAGCGCTCAAGTGGTGGTTTTGGGTCTACGGGGCGATGAACAAGGCACAAGAACTAAAAAAACTTGAAGAAAAAATCTTGCGAGATTCTTCTTTGCCTCTTAGGGAGTCTGCTACGAACCTCGTATTTGGTAAGGGCAATCCTGATGCGAAAATTCTGATTATTGGTGAAGCGCCTGGAAAACAAGAGGATTTGCAAGGCGTTCCTTTTGTGGGTGCTGCGGGGAAGAACCTTGATAAGTTTCTTCGAACAATTGGACTTACTCTTGACGATGTCTACATTGCAAATGTTGTGAAGTACCGCCCCCCCGAGAATAGAAATCCTACAGTTCGCGAGATTGAAATGCATGCTCCGTACTTATTTGAGCAGATTAGGATTATTAATCCACGTGTGATTTGTCCTTTGGGTAATTTTGCAACAAAGTACATTCTTTCGGGGTGTGATACGCAGAAAATGAAATCTGTAGGTGGAATTTCTTCTTTGCACGGTAAACCTGTTAATGTTATGATTCATGGCGAGGTGCGAAGAGTGATTCCTCTTTATCACCCCGCAGCACTTATTTACAATCGTAGTTTAATTCCTGAAATGGAAGCAGATTTACGCATAGTAAAAGAAGAAATTTCAAAGATTCACAAGTAATTTAGAATATTTTTTTGAGTTGTTCGTCTATTTCTTTGAGACGCGTGTTCACATCGGAAAAGGTTTGTTGACGTTCTTCTCTTATTTTTTGCGGAGTTGCAACAATTCCTGAAAGCACTGTTGCAAGTGCGAGAACAAAGAACATCGTAATAAGCGCGCTTGAGACTGGTCCTTCTCCTCCTGCTGCTGCGCCCGTTATGGAGGGTCCTGAAAGAGAAATGACTCCTATCATTGCGAGAAGAAATAGTGAAGTAACAATGCTTGTTGCAAGTTTTCCTCTTTTGTTCATGGTACTTAGTGAGCAGCTAGTATTTATAAACATGTTTATTACACTACTTAAGTTTATTGAGATCTTCCTGAAGTTTTTCAATGTCCTCGTTAAGCTTTTTGATACGATCGCTTGTTTTCGGGAGCATCATTTTTTCTTTAAGCCAGTGAGGCGCTTCTCGTAACGCCCTTGCTTTAAGAAGAACCGCGTGTCCTATGCCATTGAGTTTTCTCATTGCACGCAGTGCAAGGTGCTGTTTTTTATTAAGCTCTTTAACCTCCTCCCAATGATCTTTGAGTTTTTGATCAACTACTTTTTCAGCATTCTTTCCCTTTGGCACATGCAACTTTTGTCTAATGATGAACATGCGAATATCATTGCGTTCATAGTACACGAGGGCTACTGCAAGTAAGGTGAGTAGAACTATGAATAGTCCTGTGTAGAGAAGTACCGCAACTTCCCGACCTAGTGCGCTTACTGCAGATATGCGCAGACAATCACTCGGGCAAGTAACAGGATTCTCATCAACGCCGCACACACCATTTCCACAACTACAACCAGTAGGATCTGCAACTGCTTTTGGATCGATTTCTTTTCCGTAGAGTATGTATGTACTTTGAGGGTTGCATGAATCAATGGTCACCCGTAAGAATTGCTTGCCCGTGTAATCTTCTTGAATTTGGCCTGCAACGATTCTCTCAATAACTTTTCTTGATGTTTCATCATCAAGGAGGTCTACGTGGGATTGGTCTATTTCCCAATAGTTTTCACATTGGTTATTAATTTCTTCTCCTCCTACGAGTCTTGCTGAGAGCGTGGAAACAATACCGTCATTATCAATTCCTTCAAAGAGGTCCAATGTTTTTTTGAACAATACAAGGTCAAGTGCTATGGGTTTTGTTCCTGCTATGACATAGTAGTCTACATTTGGAATGCGTTCTATTTGTTCGCCTTTTGTGAGTAAGTTTATTGTGTCAGGCGATACTTTTGAGAGGGGATACGCTCTGTCTACGAAGTTTGCAAGATAGGTGTAAAGGTTTTTATACAGATCTGCTCCGGGAGATCCTTTGTTGGGTGTTCCTATAAGGATTACTTTACGTACAGATTCTATAAAGCTATACCGAGAAGGATCTTTTTGGTGTTCGTCGTAGGCGTAGCGAAGAGCTTCTTGTGCGATGATACCTCCTAGGCTGTGTGCTACGACGTAGAGGTTATCAAATGCTTGTTGTTGTGTTTCTAGTTGGTTTGCAAGGTCTCTTGCAATAAGCGTTATGATTTGATCTGAGGGGTAACCAAAGGTCCATGCCTGCCAGGGTTGTTTAGTTACACGTATGTCATTGATGATTGCGTTGAAGGTTTCTGGGCTTGCGGCAAGGCCGTGAATGAGGAGTACTGCGTCGCGTGATGGTTGTGGCGGTGTGTGGACAAGTTTGAGTTCTGAAACATCACAAGACGTGCATATGGTTTCCATAAGAGCAAGTGTGAGGATGTCATCTTGTGCGAGTTCTTGCGGGTTTTCAATAACTACATGCACTCCTTGTTCTCGTTGCTCGCCTCCTACGAATACCCAAAGAGGAGGGTCTTTTTGCACAAGCGCGAATGCCTGCACACTTGATGCGTTGGTGCTTGCCTCATAGGGAAGGGTGATGTCAAGCGTTCCTTTAGTGTTGTGAAGTTCTATTTCTATTGGCGTTCCTACGATGCTTAGTGCTTTGTTTGCAGCAGGAGGGAGTTCTTGGGTCGGACTGCGTAGTTGTATGCGTGCTGAGGAGTCGTTTAGAACTGCAACTTTTATTCCCTGCGCGCCGATAAACGCAGATTCTTGAGTTATGGTGACGTTGAGTTTTTGAAGTTCGTGCAGTTTCGTTGCTGGTTTTTGTTCTATTGTTTCTCTTTGCTCTGATCGTACTTGCCCGTCGCAAATGAGTTGAGTTACTTTTTGAGTTGTTTGTGGTAAGCAATCCGAGCCAACACATTCAATGAAGCCAATATCTACATAGTTTTCAGGAATGACAAGATCAAGTGTGATTGAGCTTCCAGGAACACAATCTACTGTTATTGGCTCGAGCAGAGGTGTTGTTCCTTGAGGTATGAGCTGTGTGAAATTAATCTCTTTTTCAATGATTTTTGGTGTTTTTGTGCTTTGAGTTTGTATGCAAGCAAGACTATTGCTAAATGATTTCGTGCTTGATGTTTCTTTTGTTGTTTGTGTTGTTTGTTCCGTTTGTACTGTTTCTTGTTCTTCTTGGGTTTCTTCTTGTTCCTGCGTGCACGACTGTGACTCTCCAGGTTTTCCAGAGGTTGTACCACAACTATTGATATCAGTGCACGTTCTTGTCTGAGCACCATTAATGCACTCCGACCACTGCGTACACGTCCAGTCAGGAGTGCATTGCGTGCACGACTGTGACTCTCCAGGTTTTCCAGAGGTTGTACCACAACTATTGATATCAGTGCACGTTCTTGTCTGAGCAC